>JBAYZJ010000048.1:0-9972 GCA_041672565.1 Endomicrobiaceae bacterium | reverse complement strand
GAAAACCACAGATGCAGATGAACAAACCGGTATTAATATAGTTAAAAAATCATTGGAAGGACCTATAAGACAAATTATTGAAAATGCGGGCATTGAATCTTCAATTATTGTTGATAAGGTAAAAAACAGCAAGGATAATACTTACGGATACAATGCGGATTGCGATGAATATGTTGATATGATTAAATCAGGAATCGTTGATCCTGCAAAAGTAACAAGAACTGCATTGCAAAATGCTGCATCAATTGCTGGATTAATTTTAACAACCGAATCATTGGTAACCGATATCCCTGAGAAAAAAGATGCTCCGGCTATGCCTCCTATGGGCGGAGGAATGCCGCCGATGTATTAATATAATTAATATGTGCGGTCAAAAAAAATTAAAGCCGGCCGGATTTTTCCGACCGGCTTTTTTATTGTACAAAAAAACTTGACTTTAAAATTTGTAATAAATATAATAGAGCGGTATGATATCAAAAAGAAAGGTTATTATCTCTCTTGCGTTTCTGTTTTCTGCTGCGGCTTCTATGGCTTCAAGTTCCGCCATTGACTATAGAAATGATTTTAGACAATCTTCTGACCTTCCAATCGCAGAATATTTAGACGTATCGGACATTTCAATCAGAACAGAATTATTACTTGAAGGAATATTTAATAAAACCGGTGACAGATGGTATACATCTCCGACCGGCGTTAATAATTATTTCAGATATAATTCCGCTGACAGGAGTTTATATAATAAAGATTGGAAAGACAGATGGGGACAGACTTTATTCTTAGATGTTGCTTTCAGACCTGTTGAATGGTTTAGCGCCCAGTTCGGACTTGAATTTATCGGTGATTATGCATCAAGATACTGGATGACAGTTAATAATCCTCACAGGATGTTTAACGAATCGGAGACTTTTCCTGAGTTTTCATGGAATACCGCAAAAGTTGAAATGCATAATGATTGGGCAAAGTTATCATATAATAGAAATCAGGCTCATTATAATTGGCAGTATGAAGGCGATATGTTTAATCTTTATCAGGCTCAGTCTGATCCTTATAATGATTTAAGGGTTACGGGAAGATCTGTTCCCGAGTGGTGGCAGTTAAATATGGAAGGCGAAGCAGGTGATATTGAGCTGCAGTACGGTGAGCCTATCGTTGATTATAAAGAAGGATTCTATTTAAAATATAAAGAAATTTTTGGCAGTAATTTTAATTTTTTCTATACAGATCATGTCATTCCTTACGGTGAAGATGATGAGAGAATGCGAACTGCCGAGGTCAGCACTGATTTTAATATAAGCGGAAGTACTTTGCAATTAGGCGCTATGTATAGACCGTTCAGGACTGACTGGGAATATGATTATGTTGATGCCGAAGTTCCTGAAGGACAAGGGACAAACGGTTCGAAATATATTATAAAACAAGATAAAACTACCATGGCTGATGCTTTTGGCGGATCTGCTAAATTGTCCGTTCCTAAAAGTTTTTGGTTTGATATGGTAACTTTAAAATTTACATATCAGGGATTGTCTGCAGGAAATAAACAACAGATAGACACAGGAATACAGCAATCTCTTACCGAATCTCTTACCGGCGCGCTTGATTATATGCATAGAAAACCTTTGTTAAGAGCTGTTCCTGCGACGGCAAGTTCATATGGTCCCGATTTAACTACGGCAAGAGGTTTTAATCAGCCTTTTTGGGTTTGGTGGAGAAATCCTTCGACAGGATGGGATAACAGAGAAACGGATGAATTTGTGTTTACTTTTACATATGACCCTACACCTGATACATGGTTCTATTTGTATGAGCCTAACACTATTGAAGAATGGAACTTAAACCCTCAGGAAGATTCTTTGTTAACATTTGCTTCACAAATAAAGCTTACAAGATATTTAGGCGGAACAGACAGGCAAATTTATAGAAATGAAAATGATGAAATTGTTTGGGAGAATTTTTCAGGAAATCCTGTGTACGGGGCTTTGCCTTCCGACAGATATTTAGGTTCGTTTTATTTTCTGACAAGAATGTTTTTTGAAGACGTAGAAGTTTTATATGATTTTGAAGTAGGTGAAGATGTTGCAACTCTCAGTGCTCCGTATACGCATCAGGAAGTATTTTTAAAAGAGATAACCGGCTATTTTAAGACAAATCTGGGCGTAAATTTTGCTCCTTATAAGTTTAAAATAGGATACGCAAAAGATGTATGGGGCCCGGAAGATTGGAACAGGGATTTCGGAGCGACATATGATGAATTGTATTATGCTCAGATTTCAAGAGATTTTTCAAAATGTGCTACGATCGGTGTTGATTATGTTGCCGGCAGAAAAACCGATGTAACAGTGTTGCAAAGTCTAGACGGCGATACGGATTCAAGAAATGAACTTGGCTCTTTTGATGAAGTAAGAATTTTTGCTCGTTTTGTATTCGACGCCCTGTTTAAATTCGGGAACAATGAAAGAGTTGAAAAAGATGAGACTCCTCCTACAGTTGAATTGAGCCTTGATCCTGAAGTAATAATTCCTTCAAAAGGACAAAAAACAATTATTTATCCTCTTGCAGAAGATGAAAACGGAATAGCCACATGGGAGATAAAATTATTAAATAAATCTTCAATGGTTGTATATTCTTTCAACGGCCGCGGAAATCCTCCTGAATCGGTAAAATGGAACGGTAAAGATTTTGAGAACAGGTATTTGCCTGATGCCGTTTATGATGCTCAACTTATAGTTGCAGATACTTTTGGAAATATTTCGAAATCTAATGTATGTAAAGTAAAAATACTCACGCCTGATATAAAACTTGATGAAACAGACAGAGGTTTGAAATTGACGTTTTCTTCCAAAGTTTTATTTGATTTTGATAAAGCAGATATAAAAGACAGTGCTGATAAAGTATTAAAAGAAGCTGTCAGAATATTAAATTCTTATGTAAAACAGAATATAAGCGTTGAGGGGCATACAGATTCTTACGGTTCTGATGAGTATAATCAGGTATTGTCTGAAAAAAGGGCGCAGGCAGTTGCCGATTATTTAATATCGGAAGGCATTGATGAAAGCAGAATAACGGTTATAGGTTTTGGCGAAAGAACGCCGGTTGCCACAAATAAGACGAGTGCCGGACGGGAACAGAACAGAAGAGTTGAAATCCTTATTTTGAAAGAGGATCAGGAAAAGACAGATACTGTAGAATACAATCTACAATAAAAAATAAAAGGAGACACAAAAAAATGAAAAAAATGCTGAGTTTACTGTTAGCAGTTGTTTTCGTGGCTAGTGCAGCAGGCGTAGTTTTTTCAGCTCCGGCTAAGAAGAGATCATCTTCAAAAGCCAAAGCAGAAAAAGTTACAACACCTACTTTTAAGCCTTTTGCAGTTTATCTTGAAAATGCTTCAAAAGACAATCACTATGCTCCGTCAGGATGGATGGGTGATTTTGGAGACTTAAAACTTAATCAGGCTTGTACAGAGACACCAAGAAGCGGGAATACTTGTATTAAGATTACATACAGTGCAAAAATGACGCAAGGTGCGGGTTGGACTGGTATATTTTGGCAGCAGCCGGCAAATAACTGGGGTGAAAAGAAAGGCGGTTATGATTTAACAGGCGCGACAAAACTTACATTTTGGGTAAGAGGAGCAAACGGCGGCGAAAAAATAGCAGAATTTAAAGTCGGCGGAATCACAGGAGAATTTCCTGATTCAGATTCTTCTGCTATAGGTCCTATAGAACTTACAAAAGAATGGCAGAAATATACCATTGATTTGACAGGCAAAGACTTAAGTCATATAATCGGCGGTTTCTGTTTTGCTGCATCAAAAGATGATAATCCAAACGGATTTATCATTTATATTGATGACGTTATTTTTGAATAATTAAAATTTTTATCCGGGGCAGCATGCTTCTGCCCCGGATAAAGGTATAAAATGAAATATACTAAATAAAAATTTATTGTTGTTTGTTCTTATTCAGTAGTTTTATTTGTGCATGTGTTCCTCGGTATAATCCTAATGCCGGCGGTTATATAGATACAAATAAACCTATGGACAGTGAAAGTAACAGATCTTTTGAACCTTTTTATGTGTATGAAGATTTTCCTTCATCAAATAATCATTATGCCCCGTCAGGATGGATGGGTGACGTTGCTAATTTGGATTTTGACAGTTCTTATACGCAGGATGCGCAAAAAGGAAGAACTTGTTTAAAAATCAAATATTCTCCAGACGGAATAAAACAGTGGGCGGGTGTTTATTGGCAGCATCCTGTAAATAACTGGGGTGATAAGAATGGCGGGTATAATATAACAGGTGCGCATAAATTAACTTTTTGGGCAAAAGGCGCACAGGGAAATGAAGTAATAACGGAAGTTAAGGTAGGCGGTATTTCTGGAAAATTCAGTGATTCTGATGTTGCTTGGCTGAAAGAAATAAAGTTGACTAGAGAATGGAAACAATATACAATAGATTTATCAAAGTCGGACCTTAGTTCAATTTCAGGCGGTTTTTGTGTAGTTTTTTCTAAAAAAGACAACCCAAGGGGATGTTTAATATACTTAGATGAGATACGGTATGAATAAAATAACAATATTATTTTTCTTTTTGATATCAATTTTTACTTTTGTTTCTTGCGAAAAATATCCTATAAGTGCTTTAACAGGAGTGCCTTCTTCTATAGATGCTTGGCCTACTACTTGGTATTTGTATGATGACGAGATAAATACCAAAGGTTCTTTGGAGCCTAGAGTATGGGATGATTCAAGATTCCTTGAACTAGGTGACGGTTCTGTTGTTTTTAACTGTAAAGATTCTTATAAAGGCAGATATTCCATAAAAATGGAGTGGTATGATAACTTGCCGCCATACTGTTGTCATTATGCAGGATGGGGATTATCAGCGACTGATCCTGTTGATGTCGGTTCAAAAAGTATGACCACAAGCGGCTATACTAGACTTGAATTCGAAGCAAAGGGTAATTTGTCTTCAGGATGTAATGTAAAAATAGAAATTCCTAAATCTAGCGTTGGTGATACTGACAATATAGTTATTTCAGAAAGCGGAACAAATAAATTAACCGCATATTGGCAGACTTTCAGTATTCCTATTACGTCAAAAACAACTTCAAGCTGGGGAGTTCAAAAATATTATATTGCTATAGCAATGAGAAGAGATAGTGATTCTGTTGCTACAAACGGCGGAACTATATATTTAGATAATATAAGGTTTACAAAAAATTAATTATGATTAAAAAAACTATTTTATTTGTTAGTTGTATATTATTATTAAATGCGTCGTCAGTGCAAAGCGCTTGTTCTGTGACATGTGATTTTTCGGAATATAATGCTTTCAATGCGTCTGTCCGTTCGGCAATTATGCCGGGATGGGGACAGGGATGGAACGATCAGACTACAAAAGGATGGCTGGTCTTTGGCGCTTTTGCATTATCTGTTTTTGGAGCATTTTACTATTATAACACAGCGGAAAGTGATTATGAAAGATATGAAAAAATGGGTTCTATAAACGGTTCCGTTTATGATGATTATAAAACAGGATTAAATACTTCTAGAGCTTTTGGAATAGTTGCGGTTGCGACATGGTTGTATGCAGTGGTTGACGCTTATGTTATAGCAAACAAAAAATCAAAATTATATACTTATAATAAAATAGATTTTACGGCTTATAATAGTGACGGCGTTATGCTTAAATACAGAACAAAATTTTCTATATAGGGTTGTTTATGCTTTTTAAAAAAATATTATTATCATTTTCAGTTTTTATATTTGTATTTTCTTTCTTAGGATGTTCGCAGAAAGACAGATTAAGTACAAATACAATGACTCTTTCCATTGAGCCTAAACCAAATTTTACTATTAATGTAAGCGATGCATACTCTTTATCGGCAATTGTTAAAAATTCTAAGAATGAAGAAATTGACGAGCCTGTGTATTGGAGCGTTTCTAATTCAAGTATTGGAGTTTTCAGCAACTCAACGTCAAAAAATACAAATTTTATAGGTTCCATTGCCGGTACTGCTGTAATAACATTAACTTGTCAGGGAATGCAGACATCTGTAACTGTTACGGTTAATTAAAAATTAAAGATTTTAATTTATAATTCTATGGGATTACACAATCTCGGTGTCTAACATTTGAGTTTGTGTTTTTTTTAAGTTTATGAAAAAAATAATATCTATAATAAATATTTTCTTTCTTTTAACAGTTTCTTTAAATGCCGAATTAGTTGATAAGGCATATAGAGAACAATTTTCTAATGATAATTTGAAAAAAAATTATTATAAGCTTCAAATGAAGACAGCTAGTTTTTTCGACAGGCAAACTTCATCCGTAAACGGGTTGGTAGAAAGTTTTAGAGGAACTTCAATATATTCTTATGACTTTTTTTCAAAAGCTTTTATTCTCGGAAGCGGCGGGGTTTTAGATGCCCAATCTTTCATATATGACGGCGCTATAGCTTCCATATCGTACCTCGCGGCAGGGCAATATAAAAAAACGGCAAAAATATTAAAAGTTTACCAAAGAGAGTTTTATTGTTCAAAAGGCGACAATATAGGATTGTATAATGCGTATAAAAGTGATGTTTCTAGAAAAAGATGGGGGTTGACAGCAGGCATAGACGGCAACAGGACTCATCTCGGACCTAATATGTGGGTAGCAATTTCGGCGTTGCAGTATACGGCGATTACGGGTAAACTTGATTTTATGCCTTTCATAATCGATATGTTAAAATGGGCTGAAGGAATACAGCATTATCAATTCAGTAACGGCGAACGCGGTGCGGCAAGTATGGGATACGGGTGGCAGCCTCCTGATTGGAGTAAAATATATTCTACTGAAAACGTCGTGGACCATTATGCTGCTTTAAAAATGGTAAAAGATCTTTATTATAATTCAAATGTTGATATAAAAACTTATTTTAAAAGAGCAAAATATAATATATCTGATGTAGACAAAGAAATAAAAAGTATAGAAAGATGGATGATGAAGTTAATATATGATAAGAAGAAAAAAACATTTAATATGGGATATAATGAAAGGGGCGTTGATAAAGTTGATGCATTGGATACAGTTTCTTGGACTATACCGGCATTAACTCCTGAAAGATTACAGGAGCTGGGAGTAGATCCTTTTTATTTAATGACTTTTGCCGAAAATGAATATTGTGTGGTTGACAAAATTAATGATACGGATATTAAAGGATATGATTTTACAAATCAGCAGGGAAGAAGGAAAAATTACAGAATGGTATGGTTTGAAGGAACATGTTTCCATATAACGGCTTTACAGGTTATGTCTGATTATGCCGCAAAAGTCGGTAAAAAAGATTTAGCGGAAGAGTACAAAAAAAAATCTATAAATATTTTAAGCAATGTTGATGCCGCTTCCGATTTAGTCGGATTGATAGACGGAGCATTGCCTTACACATCAAAAAAACCTGATGATAAACAAATTTTTACTACATTTGCCTACGGGTGGGAGATACCGAGAGGTAAAAACGGTTCGTGGGTAGCATCCTCATCTTCAACAGGCTGGCGCTTAATTGCATCGTCGGCTTTCAACCCTTTACACTTCAACAAAGATGTTGTAGCATATAAATTATTTCAAAAAACAAAATAAAATTTATAAAATATGCAATTATCTGTTTTAAGAGATAAAAGAGGCGATAAAATGGTTAAAGCATTATTCAAAAGATTAATTATTCTTAATTTAATATTTCTTATACTTATGACTTTGTACAGAATAATTTTTACTTTCTATTATTCGGGAGGTTTGAATTTCGCTGCATACTTTAATGATTTGCTTAAAGCTTTTTTTCTCGGAGTCAGATATGATTTTGCGGTTATAGCATATATTAATACTGTTGTAACTTTGGTTTTTATTATAATATTATTTTTAAATAAAAAGAGTATATTTGTTAAATTTGCTCAAATTTTAAAATATTATTATATGTTGTTTTTTGGCGGAGTTGTTTCGATTTTGTGTGTTGATTTCGGATTTTATTCTTATTTTCAAAATCATATTAATATTCTTATTTTCGGAATTTTTGAAGATGATACTAAAGCTTTATTTTCGACTCTTGCCGAAAATTATCCTTTATTTCTTGTTGCCGCTGGATTTATTTCCATATTTGCATTAGTCTTTTTCCTGACGAAATTTATTTTAGAAAAAAATATTTTATCGTTTGAGTTAAATAAAATAAAGCTCAGATATAAAATTCCGGCAGTATTTTTACTGCTTTGTTTAAACTTTATTTCGGCGCGCGGATCTTTCGGATTGTTTCCTTTAGGCGTTGATAATGCTGAAGTTTCGGATAATAATTTTATAAATCAGGTGTCAATAAACGCAATATATACACTTCAGGCCGCTTTGGAAGCGAGGTCAAAAGAAAACAGAGGAATGAATTATATCGCTAAAATGGGATATTTAGATAATATAGACAAAGCGTTTAGCGATTATTTGTCTGTTGATATACAAAGTATTCCGAAAGATAATCCAGAAAAAGCTATGATAAGAAATACCAAATATAATAAAGATATAGAAGAAATCAAACCGAATGTTATTGTTATTGTTATGGAATCTTTAGGAACTGATTTAATGCATTATAACAGTTCTACATTCAATGTCTTGGGAGAATTCAAGAAACATCTTGATGAAGATATTGTTTTTTACAGGTTTTTACCCGGTCATATGGGAACTATCGGAAGTTTAGAGTCTGTTATAACAAATATAATCAGGCTTCCTTTGTCAAAATATTTATGCCAGTCAAAGTATGCTTATAATAAATATTTTTACTCAGGTCCGATTCCGTATAAAAAACAAGGATATGAAACAATATTTCTTTACGGAGGAAATGCCGGCTGGAGAAATGTTTCTTCATATATGCCGAATCTTGGGTTTGATAAAATTATAGGCGAAGGCAGCATGTCCAAAAATTATGAAAGAAACCAGTGGGGCGTTTATGACGAGTATTTGTTTGACAGAATTTTTACGTTGCTTGAAGAAAATGAAAATAAAAAATTTATTTACGCTTTGACGACTTCTAATCATCCTCCGTATTCTCTGCCTAGTAATTATAAATCAAAAATGCCGTTAATATTAACGCCCGAACTTGAAAAATCAATTACAGGCGATATGAAATTGTCCAAAATGAGATTTGCCACATATCAGTATTCATGCCAAAAAGTCGGAGAATTTTTGACAAGATTGAAGAATTCCAAGTATGCCGGCAATACGATAGTGGCCATTACAGGCGATCATAATTTCTGGAGTACGTTTACTTATCCTACGGAACGGAAATTAGACGCGATGAGCGTTCCTCTTTACCTGTATATCCCTAAAAGATTAATGCCTGCTGAAGAAAATATAAATACGTCAATATGCGCTTCCCATACCGATATAATGCCTACGGTATACGGATTATCGTTATCAAGCGTGTCTTATTGCGCAATGGGAACAGATTTGTTTTCAAAACAGGCTGAAAATAATATTGCGTCAAATGATTCCGGTTTGATAATGAATAAAGATTATGCATTGATATATGACTTTGCTTCTAATACGGAAAAATATTATAAATGGAATAAAGATAAAAACAGAGAAATAGTTTTAACTGAAAGAACGCAGGAACATGAAAATATGTTAAAACATTATAAATCAGCTGTTGCAATTTCTCAGTATATGTTAAAAAATGAAAAGGGGAAAATAAAATGAATATTCTAGTAACCGGCGGCGCAGGCTTTATAGGTTCTAATATCACGGATGCTTTAATAGAAAAAAAACACAAAGTTATTATATTGGATGATTTATCTACCGGAAATAAACGGAATGTAAATAAAAAGGCAAAATTTTATAATTTTTCCATTACCGATGCAGATAAAACCGAGAGAATTTTTAATAAAGAAAAAATAGATATCGTTATTCATCACGCCGCGCAGCTTGATGTAAGAAAGTCTGTCGCAGACCCAAGTT
>JBAYZJ010000047.1:0-10037 GCA_041672565.1 Endomicrobiaceae bacterium | reverse complement strand
CATAAAAGTTTTGACCCTATATGCTTTTTCCACTGAAAATTGGCAAAGACCCAAAGAAGAAATTTCAGGTCTGATTTCGCTTTTGATGACTTATTTAAAAAATGAAATAGATTCTATGATTAAAAATAAAATATCATTTAGAATTCTCGGAGATATTACGAAATTTCCTGCAGAAATACAAAATGAAATTATAAATGTTTGCAATAAGACAAAAGATAATAAAGATTTGATATTAAATATCGCCCTTAATTATGGCGCCAGACAAGAGATACTCATGGCTTTTGAAGCTCTTTATCGGGACAAAATAGCTCGCCCTACGGAAGAAGACGTTTCAAATCGGCTTTATACTAAAGGATTGCCTGATCCGGATCTTCTCATACGAACATCCGGAGAAATGAGAATATCAAATTTCCTTTATGGCAGATATCTTATTCCGAAATATATATCACGGATGTTTTGTGGCCTGATTTTTCAGAAAAAGAATTTTATAAAGCAATTTTAGAATATCAAAAAAGAAGCAGACGTTTTGGAAATGTTTAAATTTGAATTTTTCGGAGATATAGTATGCTTTTACCAAGAATATTGACTGCTTTGGTTGGAATTCCTATAGTTATGCTATGCATATATGCAGGAGGTTTGCCTTTTTTCTTTATGTTTTTTGCAGTAATAATTTTTTCCGTTATGGAATATTATTCCATTTGTAAAAAATATAATCCTATGAATATTCTAGGGACATTAACCGCAGCATTATTTTATGTCTCTCTATATTTGAATTTATATGTTCAGGAAGTTATAATATTTTCTACTTTTTTAATTTTCTTTGCATCTATGTTAAAAAACAGAATTAAAAACGTATCATCTGAAATTGCAGTTACATGTTTTGGAGCATTTTTTCTGACATGGTCGCTTTATCATATGGTTTTGATAAGAGATATTCCAAACTATGGTATGAAATATATTATATTCCTGTTTGTAACGGTATGGATTTTGGATACAGGAGCGTACATTATCGGTAAAAAATTCGGGAAACATAAACTTGCCCGGTTTATCAGTCCGAAAAAAACAGTTGAGGGCGCAATTGCAGGTATTATAACAAGCATAATTACCGCAATAGTCTGCAGACAAATATTTATGCAAAATATAATCTCTATTAACGAGGCAGTTATCTTCGCCTTGATAATATCCGTTGCAGGACAATTTTCAGATTTAGCTGAATCATTATTTAAAAGAGACTGCGATATAAAAGATTCAGGAAATATTCTTCCCGGACACGGCGGCATGTTAGACAGATTTGACTCTTATATTTTTTGTGCTCCCATATTTTACTATTTGATTATATTCATTAAAAGATAAAAAACTTTTTAAAAACTCTTCAAAACAGGCATATCCATTATGTCAAATACAATTAAAATAATTCTTGAAGATATAACTAAAATACATGTTGATGCAATAGTAAACGCAGCGAACACTTCTCTTCTGGGAGGAGGAGGCGTTGACGGAGCGATACATAGAGCTGCCGGAAAAAAACTCTTTGAAGAATGTAAAACCTTAAACGGATGTAAAACAGGGCAGGCAAAAATAACAAAAGGATATAATTTGTCCGCAAAATATGTAATTCATACGGTCGGTCCTGTTTGGAATAACGGCAAATACAACGAATGTGAACTTTTAAAAGAATGTTATTCCAACTCATTAAAACTCTTATTACAGAACAAACTCAAAAGCATAGCTTTCCCCTCTATTTCTACCGGCGCATACAGATTTCCTATTAATTTGGCAAGTACCATCGCCGTAAAAACTGTTAATAATTTCATAAAGCAAAACATTAATAAAATTGATAAAGTATATTTTGTATGTTTCTGCAAAAAAGATTTTGAAATATACAATTCAGTATTTCAAAAAACAAATACTATCTAACATATATTTGTTCGTATAATTTATTTATTCCGTTATAAATATAATGACGATGAAATATTTTATTTGTGAAGATAAAATGATATAATTATTAAATTAATGTAAATAAAGGTCAATAAATGAAAAATATCGCAATTCTCGGTTCATCAGGGTCTATAGGAATACAAGCATTGGATTTTATTGCAAAAACGCGGAATATGTTTAATGTTTGCGGACTTTCCGTCAATTCAAATATAGAATTATTAAAAAAACAAATAATTAGGTTCAACCCAAATCTTGTATCGGTAGGAACTAAAGAAGATGCCGAAAAACTACAAAAATGGTGTGAAAAGAAAAAGTTTTCTGTAAAAGTTTTCTTTGGTACAGAAGGATTAACAAAAGTCGCAACAATACCAAAGGTTGATACCGTACTTTTTGCAGTCGTAGGTTCAATAGGAATATATCCTTTAATGGACGCAATAGATAACGGTAAAAATATAGCCATAGCAAACAAAGAGACATTAGTAACTGCCGGTCATATTTTAATGAAAAAAGCAAAAGAAAAGAATGTACAAATATTGCCTGTAGACAGTGAGCACTCTGCAATTTTTCAATGTATCGGTAAAGAGAAGAAAGAATCCGTTAAGAAAATTATTTTAACAGCTTCAGGCGGACCGTTTTACAAATCAAATAAAAAATTTTCAGAAATAACCGTAAAAAAAGCTCTTGAACACCCTACATGGAAAATGGGTAAAAAAATAACCATAGACTCCGCATCATTAATGAATAAAGGTCTTGAAGCTATAGAAGCTTCCGTTCTTTTCGGAATACCGATAGAAAAAATTGAAATTGTTATACACCCGCAGTCAGTAGTTCATTCAATGGTTGAATTTAATGACGGCTGCGTTATGGCCCAGCTTTCAAATCCAGATATGACTCTGCCTATTCAATACGCTCTGTCATATCCTGCAAGAACAAATTGTTATATTAAACCTCTTGATTTAACGGAAATATCAAAATTAGAATTTTATAAACCGAATTTCAAAAAATTCAAATGTCTCGCTATTGCCTATGATTGCGCAAAAAAAGGATGGACTATGCCTGCCGTAATGAACGGGGCAAATGAAACGGCCGTAAAATATTTTCTTGATAAAAAAATAACTTTTGACCTTATACCTTATATTATCGAAAAAGTTATAAAAAAACATAAAGTATTAAAAACAAATGACATTTATAAATATATAGAATCAGACAACTGGGCAAGATTGGAAGCTGAACAAATTATAAAATCTTTAAATTAAAAATAATGAGGCTATTATGAAAAAAAATATTTTTTTGCTGACTTTTACTTTTTTATTTTCATTAACTGTTAACGTTTTCTCTCAGGATATTGAACAAACTGAAATCCTTGTAACTCAAACTCCCGAAAATATTTCATCCGCAAGAAATGTTAAAGGCATACATTTATCAATATATGCCGCCGCTTCAACAAAGTTAAGAAACCGTTTTAATGATCTCCTTGAAACGACAGAACTGAATACTGTAGTTATAGACATTAAAGAAATTGACGGACACATATCAGTTAAAAACGTCGCTGATGACCTGACATATTCAAAATCCGTACCTGACATTTCCTCTTACCTTTCATACGTAAAATCAAAAGGATTATATGCAATTGCAAGAATAGTCGTTTTCAGGGATAATGTCATGCCGAGAAAAAGACCTGACTTAGCTGTAAAAACTCCCGAAGGAAATTTATGGCAGGACAGAAAGAATATAACATGGCTCAATCCTTATAATCAGGAGGCTGTCAACTATATACTTGATCTTTCGGAAAAAACTGCCGATATGGGATTTGACGAAATTCAATTTGATTACATAAGATTCCCTTCCGACGGCAAGACAAGCCTTTGCAGATACGGAGTAACCAATTCATCGATAACTGCGTCTGACGCAATTGTTGATTTTTTAAGACAGGCAAGACAAAGATTATCTCCTAAAGGTATAAAAATATCTATTGATGTATTCGGATTAACTACAACAGAAAAGACCGATATGGGCATAGGGCAGAAAATAGTTGATATGTCAGAATTTGTAGATTACATAAGTCCGATGGTATATCCGTCACATTATGCAAACGGAGAATACGGCATCCCTAATCCAAATAAAGAGCCATACAGAACCGTATATATAGCAATGCAGGGAGCAAAAAAAAGAATACCTGTTGAAAAATTAAGACCTTGGCTTCAGGATTTTTCAATGAAAGGCGTAAAATACGGACCTAAGGAAATACAGGCGCAAATACAAGCCTGCTATGACTGCGGAATACAAACATGGATGCTGTGGAATGCAGCCTGCAGATATACAAAAACAGGTTTAAAAACAAAAGAAGAAGAGAATACTTACACAAAAACTTCTTCTGAAAAAATAAGAGAATTACTAAAATACGATAATGTAAATTCAGCTGTAAAAAAGAGAACGGCTAATAAATCGACGGCAAAGGTTCAAAATAAAAATACACAATCAAAAAATACTGATAAAATAAATTTATCTACTACAACAAAAACAAAATAAACTTTGTAACTTTTGAAAACATTTTACTGTCTAAACGGTATATATATGAATGATAAAGATATCATCGAAAGAGTTATTGCAGGGCAAGAAGATTTGTTTCGGCATATAGTAGACAGATATAAAGACAAAGTGTTAAGCATTATATATTCCTTTTGCGGCTATACCAGCGATTGTGAAGATATTGCCCAGAATGTTTTTATAAAAATTTTTTATTCTTTAGACAAATTTAAATTTAAATCGTCTTTTTCAACATGGATATACAGAATAGTAATTAACGAATCTATAAACTTTGCAAAAAAAAGAAACACTAAGATTGTTTCTTTACAGGCAAATTTTTCAAATGATGAAGAACAGGAAGTAATTGATTTTATAAAATCCGACGATAATACTGAAAAAAAAGCTATTGAAAAAGAAACTCAAAAACTTGTGCAGGATACTTTATTAAAATTAAAAGATAATTATAAAATTATACTGACTTTAAGAGATATTGAAAATTTTTCTTATGAAGAAATATCTCAAATTATGAATATTCCGATTGACACCGTGAAAATAAGAATATTCAGAGCGAGAAAAAAAATGAAACAACTTCTAAAGGAGGACAACTTATATGAAATGTAAAAATGCAGAAATGCTTATTTCATTACATATAGACAATAAATTATCTCTGGAAGAAGTTACTTCTCTGATGGAACATTTAAATAGATGCGAAAAATGCAGACAAACTTATAAAGATTTTAAAGATGTTAAAATAGTTTTATCCGATATGCAAAAAGCTAAACTTTCAAATAATTTTACAAATTCCGTTATACGGAAAATTAAAGAATTAAAAAACAGACAAAACAACAAAAACATAGTTTTTGTAAACTTTTTGAAAAAACATTTTGTAATGGCCGCAAGTTTTGTTTTTATAATTGCCGCTTCTGCCGTAATTTTATCTAAAAAATCCTCAAACAACAACAACGCTGCCGCTTTGGCAGAATATTATTTAAATTACGAGCAAAACACATCCGTTGAAGATATTTATGATGAAAATATAATATCATTCCTTTTGCTTTACTAACTCTTCCAATATTTTTTTGTATTCATAGTTACCGGGATTTATTTGCAGCGCTTTTTTTATGTAAAGTAAAGATTGCTGATTGTTCTCTAAATCTCTGTACAACAGACTTATGTTATAATAATAGTATTCCTTTTTTTCTTTGTTTAATTTCAATAATTTGAATGAAATATCTATTGCTTTTCTATATTCTCTGTTTATTGCATATAATTGAGCAAGATTTTCCAAAGAAACAATATCATTTTCTCTTAAATTTGCCGCTTTCTTAGCGTATTCAACCGCTTTAGGAATATCTTTTTTTAAATAATAAATTTCTGACAATGCAAAAAAACATTGAAAATTTTCACCGTTGGTTTTATCCAATATATTTAGATAATTTGCTTCCGCTTCTTCTATATTTTTATTAATTAAAAAAGATATTCTTGTTAATTCTATAAAATTTGTGACATTAGGAGATAAATCCACCGCCTTCTCTATCATTTGTTTTGCTTTTTTATAATCTTTATAAACTAAATATCTTTGAGCAAGAGTAAAATAAACAACATGATATTCTTTTTCATCCATATAAGCATTTGTCCAAAAAACATCCGGGTTTTCATATTTATCAGATTCAAAATATGAAAAATATGAAAATACTAAAAATAAAATAACAGATAAAACTGATAAATACTTTTTTATTGACGGATACATGCAAATGAATCTGTCCGCAGTTAAAGCAACAATCATAATCATCCCTAGAGAAGAAATGATGACTCGATGAGTTAAAAACAAATATTCCGGCGTAAAAAAAGTCGGCAACAAACAAACTATAAACCATATAATTCCAAAAAGCATAATTTTTCTGTTAATAATATTTTTACAATATAAAAATACTAATATAGAATAAACAGCCGCATTTATTAATATTATTTTTAAATTTAATTTTATGCTGTATAACATTACCGGGATATATCCAGGTTCTAAGAATTTATCTACATACAGCATAATTCCTTTTATTATATTAGAACTATATTTCTGCCAATTAAAAAAATATTCTTCTATATTTACGCTTGGAACCGCAATGCTTCTTAAAATAAAATATATTATTAATATAGGAACCATCATTAAAAATATTTTAAATATTTTTTCTTTTAATATTTTAAAATTAAAACAATAAGCAAAAAAAACATAAAGAGGAATTAAGATTACCGTTGTTTCTTTTGTAAACAACGCCGTTATAAAGAAAAAACCATATAAAATCAAATATTTAATATCGTTTTTTTCCAAATAATTTATAAAATTTATTAAAGATAATATTAAAAATATCAGGAGAAGAGTATCATTTCTTGCAGGAATCCATACGGCACAAGAAGTAAAAACAGGATGAACTGCCACAAGCATACATATAATCTTTACTATAGTTTTGTTAAAATTCAATTTATCAAGCAAACAGTACATTAAAAAAACAGATAATATAAAAAATATCATATTATTGATATGATATATTTTTGGATTACCTCCGAATAACATCGATTCTATTGAAAAAGAAACAGACAAAACAGGCCTGTAGTATTGAAAATCATGGATATAATAACAATCTGTTAAAAAATGTTTATGTATATTTGATATATTTGAAATATAATGTATATTTTTAACTACCAATGTATCATCATCGAGATCCGTAAATCCGAAAGATAAGCTCTTGGCATAAATAAAAAACACAGCCGACGATAATAATATAAAAAAAAACAGTTTTGTTTTTATTAATTTTCTAAATATCATAAATTTGTATCGTATTAAAAATATCAAATATTTTTAAATGCTTTAACCAATATTCTCTTGTTGACTTTTTTTGTAAACAAACTGACAACGGGAACTACAATAAAAGGGACAGTCATTGCGATACTTGCCGAAATCGGAGACTTTTGAGGACCTAACGCAAAAAACAATATAACCGCCGTAAGTATTCCTGATATCATCCCTGCTTTAGCGCCTAAAAGCGTGGTTCTTTTCCAATACAACCCGTAAACATATGGAGCCAAAAATCCACCGGCAATAACTCCCCATGACAAAGACATTAACATTACTATAAAAGCAAATTCATAACGTGCTATAAAATATGAAATCACTATAAATATACCGCTTAAAAATCTCATCATAATCACAGAATTTTTGCTTGAAATTCCGGGATTAATATTTCCCTTGTACAAATCTATTGATATACTTGATGCAGAAACAAGTATTAATGACGCCAAAGTAGACATTGAAGCCGAAAGGACAAGCAACAAAATTAAAGCCACAATAAATTCAGGTATGTATCTGATAAGCAGCTCCGGAATCATTCTGTCATATTGTGCAACGCCGTTAATTACAATCGGAGAATCAAAAAATACATGAGTCAATGCTCCCGTATAATAAGCACAAGCCGTAATTACAAAAGCAAAAAACAAAGTAGTAAAAGCGGCTAATTTTATAACTTTATCATTTTTTATTGAATAAAACTTCTGTATCATCTGAGGCATTCCCCAAGCGCCGAAAGAAGTCATAAACACTATTGCAAAAAGCATGAAATAATCAGGTTTTGCCGCTGCATACACATGTTTACAGTAATTCATGGAAACAGTTTGCAGAGAATTAATGATTCCGCCTGCTTTTCCTGATATAATAACAGCCATTAAAACGGCTCCTCCAATCATTACAAAGCCCTGAATAAAATCAGTTATGGTTACGGCAAAATAACCTCCTAATATCAAATATATCGCAGTTATAGCCATTATTATCAAAAGAGCCAAATCAAAAGAAATACTGAAATTCACCTCAAAAAGATAGCCGAGCCCTTTGAAGACCGATGCTGAATAAGGAAGCAAAAACATAAAAATAATTATCGCCGCTATTATTTTTATATATTTTCCGCCGTATCTTGACTGTAAAAATTCAGGCATTGTCATTGCATCTAAATTTTGAGTCATTATTCTTGTTCGTCTTCCTAAAACCATCCATGCTAGAAATGCTCCCAAAAAAGCGTTTCCTACGGCAATCCAAAGAGAGTTAAGCCCGAATATCCATCCGAATTGTCCCGCAAATCCTATAAAAACCACCGCAGAAAAATATGTAGTGCCATAAGCAAAAGCAGATACAAAAGGCCCGATATTTCTTCCGCCGAGAAAAAAATCATTTAAAGTGGCTGTTTTTTTCATACCCCATATTCCGACACCGACCATAAGCGCTATAAAAAAACTTATTAAAACTATTGCTATCATCTTAAAATCCCTTTGACGTTAATATTTATATATTTTATCCGCGGACAACACATCAAAACCCATATTTGCCAATAATTCTGATGCATTAGGATGGTTGTCAATTTCCATGATTATTGCAGCAGTTTTCCCGTCACTTAACAGAAAACCGTAACAATCTTCTATGTTGATATTATTTTGTGATAATTTATTCAGCAGCCTGTTGAAACTGCCGGGAATATTATCAACAACCACTGCTGTAATTTGCCTTTTTGTAACAGTTAATTTATTCTGTTTTAAAACTTCAAAAGCCATTTCCGGATTATCGACAAGTAATTTCATTACTCCAAAATCTCCTGAACTTGCAAGAGACATGGCTCTCAAATTAATGTTATTATCCGATAAAATTTTGGTAATTCTCTCAAGTTTGCCCGGATTATTTTCTAAAAAAACAGACAAATGGTATACCATAAAATACTCCTGTTTTTATTTATTTTTATTCCTTAAGTCAAAAACTCTTTTTGCTTTCCCTTCATTTACAGGAAGACTGCCGGCATCTACAAATTTGATGATAGGAGTTACGCCTATTTCCTGTTTTAACTCACATTCAAGCTTATTCTGTAATTTTTCCAAATCTTTTAAAGTCCCTCCGAAATTTTCATTGTCTATTTCAAGTTTAATGCAAAGTTTATCCATAAAATTATTTTCAAAAATTTCAATTATATAATTTCGTCCGGCTTCAGGTATAGCCATTATCGTTTTTTCTATCTGTATAGGAAATATATTTACTCCGTTTATTATCATCATATCATCAGTTCTTGCCGTAATTCTTGCAATTCTTCTATGTGTTCTTCCGCATGAACACGGTTCAGATATAATTTTAGTTAAATCTCTCGTTCTATATCTTATTAAAGGCATAGCTTCTCTTTGTAAAGTAGTTAAAACAAGCTCACCTTCCTGCCCGTCCGGAAGCACTTCCAAAGTATCCTTATCGACTATTTCAGGATAAACATAATCTTCCCATATATGCAATCCGTTTTGACATTCGCACTCAAAAGCTACGCCTGGTCCCGAAATTTCCGAAAGTCCGTAAGAATTAAAAGCTTTTATATTATAAAGCTCCTCTATCTTTTTTCTCATTTCTTCGCTATGCGGTTCGGCTCCTATAAAAGCAATTCTTAAATTTAAATCTTTCTTAACATCTACTTTCATTTCTTCTATAGTTTGAAAAAGCCTCAATGCATAACTCGGAAGAATATGCATTACGGAAGTTTTGAAATTCTGCATAAACCACACCT
>JBAYZJ010000046.1:0-10339 GCA_041672565.1 Endomicrobiaceae bacterium | reverse complement strand
ATCATCAAAATTTAGAAGCTCCTAAAGGCAAAAAGAAAGAAATATTTAAAATTACTTATGAAAATGCAGAAGAAATCATTGCGGTTATACAATCGGAATTCAAAGAGTCGTCTCTTGTCGGAAGAGAATACAAAGACAGTTTTAAATCGGTATTAAAGGACATATACCAGACTTTTGACGGGAAAGAACTTTATTCGGCTGTTGAGGAAAAAGCGGCAAATATACTTTATCTTATAACCAAAAACCATTGTTTTGTTGACGGCAATAAAAGAATTGCCGCTTCAGTTTTTGTGTTGTATTTACAGAATAACAATATTCTTTTTGATAAAAGCGGGCTGAGAAGGATAGATGATAACGCTCTTGTAGCTTTGACGCTTATGATAGCTATAAGCAAACCTCAAGAAAAAGACACCATTGTTAAAATAATATCTAATTTGCTTATATAGGCAAAAAAAACACTTCCTTCGGTTTTGGGATAAGAGATAAATGCTTTTTTAATCTATCTCTGGCCTGCTTTTTTCATCTTTTTCAAGATGTCCCAATACCTCGGAAGCAATATTAATATAGTCTATAGATTGTAAACTGTCAAGGACTTTTTATGCAAATGTTTTGATATATATTAAATTATCGTTAATATTTTTATAAAATATATAAAATATGGATACTTATCTTTTCTTTGTTTTACCTTTAATAGGTTTTGTCGGAATGTTTTCCGGCGGATACTGGGGGGTAGGTTGCGGATGGCTGATAGTTCCAACCATGCTTATTTTCGGGTTTACTCCTAATGAAGCCGTAGGGGTAGGTCTTTTGCAGATAGTGCCTTCAATATTGCCTTCAATCAGGAAAGATGTCCGTGCTCTTGATTGGAGTAAAGGAGGGATTGCCTCAAAACTTGTGATTCCTTTGGCGGCAGGCGTGTTTTTATTTGCTTTCAGCGGTAAATTCATAAATAAGTTTTTTTATGTAAGATTTGGTTCTTTGCCGTTGCTTATTACTTTCTGCGTATTTATGATTTTTCTTGCTGTTATAGTTCTTTTTGGAGAAGCCAATGAAAATGAAGATAATATCCCTTCAGTTACAAATAAACATTCAATGACGGCTTTTCTTGTAGGAGCGGTAACAGGGATATTCAGTTCTGTTCTCGGCATAGGAGGGGCTCTGTTTTTCAGACCGGCTCTTATAAATTACTTTAAAATACCTGAAAATATTACTTCAAAAGCTGTGAGAATTTTGCTTTTTATCGCAACTTTTACCGGCGGTATGTTTTATGCTTTTTCAGGCGGTACGCCTGATTATAAAATATTGGGATTGTCATTGGTCATTGCCATAGGAGGAATAATAGGATTTCCTCTTGGCATAAGAGTTCATAATATTATTGTAAAAAACGGTTATTCTAAGTACATAAACAAGAGTTTTGCCGTGGTAACTTTGATTGTACTGACAAATACGCTTTTAAATATTTTCGGATATATAATGTTCAGCAGATATCTTATGATTGCTATTGCCGTTTTGTTGTTTTTTTCGATAAATTTATTTAAAGAATATACAAACAGGCATAAATTATGATTAAAAAAGCGTCATACAGAAACCTTACCAAACAGATAAAACAAACATTTTCGATAACTAAAAATTTATTTTCGAAAAAACTTACAAACTTTAAGATATCAAAAAACGCAGATAAGCGCAATAAACAATAAAATTAAAAACACGGCAAAAAAAACACTCCCTGCAGTTCGGGAGGGATAAACATTTTTTAATTTATCTCTTTTCTTTTTTTCATCTTTTTCAAGATGACGTCCCAAGTCTGCCGGAAGCATTTATAATATAATCTTAGTTTTGATAAATGTCAATGGTTTAATTTTTAAGAATTTTTATAAACCCATTGTGAAAAAGTATCAAGAAATTTTTTCAAAAAAATCTTAGTCGAATCATTTGTCAGATTGCCTTCGTCGTCAAATAATCCTGCAACATTTCCTATATAAGCTTCAGGCTGCTGCATTACGGGAACGTTTAAAAAGACGAGAGATTGTCTTAAATGATGGTTTGCTCCGAATCCGCCGATATTCCCCTGTGATACGCTTATTACCGCTCCGGGTTTTCCGTCCCATGCGCTTTGTCCGTATGGGCGTGAAGCGATGTCTATAGCATTTTTGATAACCGCGGGAGTTGAACGGTTATATTCCGGAGTTACAAAAATAACTCCGTCAAAAGTTTTCAGCTTATTGCGGAAAGTTACCCATGAAGCGGGAGGATTATTTTCAATGTCTTCATTGTATAGAGACAAATCTTTTATTTCAAGAATTTCAAGATTAAGAGAATCCGGAGCTGTTTTTATAAGAATATTCGCCGTTTTTCTGTTAAATGATTCTTTGCGAAGGCTTCCGACAATAACTGCAATTTTTTTTGCGTTCATAAAAATTCTCCTTTTATTTAAAAGTTTCGTCGCGCCATTTTTTGCATTGTTCTATTTTAGGTTTGGGGTCAAAGCCTTTATCTTTGCCCATATTGCTTAACATTTCACACGGGAAATCCGCACATAAGCCGCAGTGGTCCAAATGCTTTTCTTCACAGCAGCTTTTAACGCCGCATTTACCTCCCCAAAACGGAACGGACATGTTTAAACATCCTTTGCAGTTAACCTGTTCTTTTCTTGTGCAGATATTGCACTGAACTCCGCATTTTGACTGAAACATTTTTTTATCCTTATAAAGAGATTTCTTCTTTAGGCGCAAAATTCGTTTCCATGGTCCATACAAGAGCTTTCCCTTTTTTTAAAGAAAAAACTTTGAAATTTGAGTAAAAGACGTCAAGAGGAACAGCTTCTTTCCAAGGTTTCAAAAACTCTCTTGTAGGGTGAGCGCTTATTTCATCTTTTAATTTTGTATCTGTCAGTTCTTCAAGTTTTCCTGAAACTCTTATTTGTTTTCCTGTTTTAAAATCATTAAAGCACATTTCAACATTGTTGTTTTTTGAAATTTGTTTAAAAACGTCTTTGTTTGAACCTGTGTGAAAAATAATTCCTGATTGTTCATCGGCTTTGTAGAGAAACATTCCTCTGCAGCGCGGCTTGTCATTTTCTATTGTTGCAAGAAAAAAAACAGGGTTGTTTTCTATGAATTGGTAAATCTCTGTCTTATTCATAAAACCTCCGCAGATGTTTAATATAAAATTCATTCTATATAAATTAAAATAAATCCACAATATGAATAAAAAATATTTAAAGATATCGTCTTAAAAAATATAAAACCAAATTCAAAAGAGTTCGTCATTTAAAAGATTTATGATATAATTTAAAAAATGAAAAATGATTTCAAACTTTTTCAATTGATATATGTGTCATTGATTATAGCTTTAATTTTTTTAATGTTTTTTGAACTGCTGTTGTTCTTGTTTTATCCAAAACATTATAACCGCTTGTCAGATATATTAAGAATTATAGAACAAGACAGCGTTTTGATTTGGAAACAAAAGCCGAATCTTGATACCGAATTCCAAAACAAAAACGTAAAAACAAACTCTTTAGGATTCCGTAATAAAGAGATAACGCCTAAAAAAAATATCAGAATTGTATCTTTGGGAGCTTCTCCGACTTTCGGCTGGGGAGTAAAATATGAAGATACGTATCCGTACGTTATAGAAAAAGAATTAAGAAATCAAAACATTGAAGTTGAGAGTATAAACGCCGGTGAAATAGGATATTCTTCTTATCAAGGGTTAAAACTTTTGGATAAAACCGTTCTTAGTTTAAACCCTGACATAATAACAGTTTCGTATGTTATTAATGATATTGATAAATATAGATTTTTCAGAAGCTGCCTGAAAAGAGACAGTATGCTTAAGCCTTTGTCAAATTTTACTGTTTCAATATACAATGTTATTAATCAAACAAATCTTATCAGATTGATAAATGACATTTCCGTAAAGCTTAAATCAAACAGAGCAAAATATTACGGAAACTGCAATATTTATAATGAAAACAGAAGAGTTTCAATAGATGAGTATGAAAATAATTTAAATCTTTTTGCGGATATTGCTCAAAAAAATAATATTAAAATTGTTTTTATCGTGATGCCGGTTAATTTGCCTGTAAAACGCACTCTTAAAGATTCAGAAAAAAAATATATGCTGGTTTCTTTGGAAGAAGCTGAAAATGAAATTCAAAATAAAAATTATAAAAGAGCGAAGAGAATTTTGGACAGATTGCTTTGTATTGACAAATATTCACCTAAGGTTTATTATTATTTGGGCATAATAGCCGATATGGAACATAATTCAAAATTATCAAACGATATGTTTGAAAAAGCAAAAAATTATGAAATTTTCGACTGCGCTTCAGTCTCTTTGAAATATAATGACGTTATGAGAAAAGTTGCCGCTGAAAGACAGATTTCTTTGTGTGACTCCGCAAAAGATTTCAAAGAATATAAAGACGGTTATTTATTTGTTGATCCGGAACTTGATTCTTTTCATCCTAATGCTGCAGGACATGAACTTATTGCAAAAAGACTGGCTGAAATTTTAATCAATAATTATTTCGGAAATTTTTCAAACAGCGGGTCAAAATGATAAAAAAATTTTTTGTTTATATTATCTGCGGGGCAGCTTTGCTGATGCCGTGCAGGCTGAGAATATTATATGCAGAATTTGTCGGATGGATTGTTCAGGGATTTTATTTTATATATTACCATATCATGAAGACAATTTTGAACGGACTGGAAAATGGGAAAAAATAAAGAGGCGGTTATCTTATATTCCGGCGGTACAGATTCAACATGTACCGTGTTTTTTAAGGCGGAAGAGTTTGATAAAATTCATTTAATTTCTTATAAGCGTTTCGGTATTTTTTCCGCCGGTAATATAGATTATAATGTTTTAAGACTGCAGGATATTTTCGGAAAAGATAAATTTGTAAGAAAAGTTATCAATATTGACAAAATATACAAGCTTGTGGTATATGACGACTATTTAAAAAATCTGTTTAAGTTTGGATTTTTTAACCTGGCTGTATGCGGTCAATGTAAAATGGCGATGCATATTAGGACTATATTATATTGTATTGATAATAAGATAAATATAGTATTTGACGGGGCAAACAAAGATGCCGGTTCAGGGATAGCTGCAGATCAGACAAAAGAAGTGATAGACGTAATTACAAGCTTATACAAAGCATTTGATATTTCATATTCTTCGCCTGTTTATGAAATGAACGGACCGAAAAATTTAACTTGGCAGGCAAAATTCGGACTTATAAAAAATGAAGAAACTAAAGATGTTAAAACTACCGGAACTTTTTTAAAACAAAAGGGCTTTTTTGATTCGGACAATGTTAAAGGCAGTCGTATAGATAAAAAAATGCAGGCAAGATGTTTTCAGCAGTTTTTATCGAATATGGCGTTAAATTCATATTATATTGAAAGATACGGCATTGAAAAATATAAAAAAACACTCCGCGATTTTTTTGAAGCAAAATCTCAAAAAATGATGATTTATATCAAAGATTTATTAAATAAAAATGGAAAAAGTAAGTTATATTTATATAGAGAAGAATAACTTGTATTTAACGGCATAATATAATAAAATAAAAAATAACGATAATAAATAATATGGAGTTATCGGTTTGAACCGTTGGAGATTTAATTTCAAATATTTTCTTGTCAGATTATCTGTATTAGTTGTCAGTTTCATATTCTTTTTATTCTTATTGGAAGTGTCTTTAAGAATTATCGGCGCGGTATGGCAGCAAAACAGACCTGATTACCTCTCTGAAGAATCAATGGAGAAACATGATAATGTAGTTGCATGTTTCGGAGATTCTTATACAGTAGGCGGATTGGGCGCAAAAGATTTATCATACCCGGGTATATTGAATAATATGACTGCTGATAAAATTACAGTTCTGAATTTAGGCATCTGCGAATCAAATTCATCCCAGGTTTTGGAAGCCATAGGCAATTATACGTCTGCAAATAATCCTAAAGCCATAGTTTTGCTTGTCGGTGCGGCAAACAAATATAACTTCTATGGAATGAAAAAAATCAATTTTTATCATAAACTCAGAATATATAAAATGTACAAGATAATAAAATTATCTTTGGCGGACAGATTTTTAAAAAAACAAGTAAAAAAATCATTTAGAGAAACTCCTAATACCGGTTATTATTTATCAAATGATATAGAGAAAATTTTTTCGGACGCAAGGCAAATAGATAATCCTCGCGGAACTTTGCATATGGCAAATTATTACATGTCAAGGAAAAACGACAGGCTTCCTATTCAAAGTTCTTTTGTTGAAGCAGGACATAAGAAAATCAAAGAAATTATAGAAAGTCTTTCAGAACAGGAAAAACAAAAAATTTTAATAGATATTGTGAATATTTACAGTTTTATCGGAGATAAAGATAAGGCAGGACATTATTATGAGCTTGCTAAAAAACATAGTCCTGAAAAAGCCAAAGAAATGTTTGTCTTTTATTGCCTTGACAATCATGATATGGAAGAAAAAGACAAACTCAAGTCTTTCAATGATTTTATAGCCGAAAATCCTTATGACGGATACTGTAATATACTTGTCTATTATTTGGATAAAGCTGTTTTTATTAAAGATGAAGCTGAAAAGGCAAGGAGACTTAATCTTGCTAAGTATTATCTTGATAAGATAATCAAAATTGATCCTGAAAACAGAAGAACGCATGAAATGACGCTTGCTTTTTACAGGGAAAACGGAGAATTTGAAAAAGCCCAGGAACTTTATGAGACAAAATTTTTAGAGCAGGGAATGTCCACAAGGTTCAGAAGTTTTTACTACAAAATGGCATATTATTTAATTTATTACGGTAAATTCAGCGAGGCTGTGGAATATTTTCTAAAAGCTTTTGAGCAGAATCCGAAACTTGATCTTCATTGTTATTATTATTTTTCAAAAGCGTTTGATCTTCAAAATAAATACGATGCAAAATATGTCCTGAATGAATTTGATAAAATTTCGCTTAAATATCCTTATCTGAAAAATAATACGTTTTTTAATACATGCAAAAAATCTTTTAAAAACAGACTTGATTTTGAAAAAGAAATTCTTGAATGGCTTCAGTGTGATATAGAAAAAATTATTTATCTTTGCAAGAAAAAGAATATAAAGCTTTTTATGCAGAATTATCCTTTCCCGTATCATGCCGTTAACAAACTTTTAAGACAGATAGCTGAAAAAAATAATATAATGTTTATTGATAACTACAGCGTTTTTGAAAAAATGACCGAAAAATACGGGTTTGGCAAATATTTTCTTGATTTTGACCATTGTACTGAAGAGGGGCACAAAATAATTGCGGATAATGTTTATTCCGCATTAATTAAAAATAAGATAATGGAAAAATGATAAAAAAACTATTTATTTCACTTTTAATATTCTTAATGTTTCCTGTAATCGGCCGCTGTCTTGAATATGTCGAATTTACGCTTACGACATATGATAATACCGATTATGACATAACTTACTATAGAAATTATGAGAAAATTGCGAAGCAGTATTATAAAAATGATAAGCTTGTAAAAATGACAGGAAAACTTCCTGACGGCAAGATAAAACTTGTAAATTTTAACAATTTGCCTGTGGCTATAATTAATGTGAAAAATAATAAATTTGACGGGAAATGTGTTTTTTTGCAGCGTAAATATTCCACGAGATTTTCTCCTCCTTATGAAAAGGTTAAGTCGGTTTATAAAAACGGTGTATTGAACGGCGTTACTGAAATTTTTAATACAAACGGCGACGTGGATTTTAGACTTAATTATAAAAACGGAGTCTTAGACGGGGAAAGCGTTTTTTTTGATTATGAAGCAAATGAAAAAAAAGTAGTTGAATTCAAAAACGGTGAAAAGTATTCCGAACGAATTTTAAAAATAAAATAAAGGACGAAAAGGCTATGTCGAAGGGAAGGATAAAAACAAATTTTGTTATTGTATACCAGCTTTTTATTTTGATAATTAAAAATAAAAAATGGTGGCTTCTTCCTTTGCTTATGGTTATCGCTTTTTTAGGATTATTTATCAGCCTTGCCGGAAAGAGTTCCGTTCTTCCAGTAATATATGCGTTGTTTTAAAAAAATAAAGTTATGAGCAATATCCTTTTTGTTAAAACTTTTGTGGATTCGGGAATGGGGGCTTCTATTCCTGAAGTTGATTTATTTATTTCTGCTTCTTTTCTTGAACAAAAATATCCTGATATTAATAAATATGTTTTTTTTAATACCGGTTATGATTTAACTTATGAAGATGATTTCTCAAAATGTGTTAATGATAATAATATTGACATTATTCTCTTCAGCACAAATGTTTGGGAAACTGAACTCCTGCATAAGCTGTCTAAGTTTGCTAAACAAGTAAATACCGGTATTCATGTTATTGTATCGGGACAGCTTGCAAGCATAGTAAAAGATAAGCTGCTTCAGGACACAAACATAGATTTTGTCATATACGGAGAAAGTTTTGTAACTTTCAGAGAATTGGCTGCAGCTTTAGCCGGAAAACTGCCTTTTAGAGATATTGAAGGAATATGTTACAGGGAAAAACAGAAAACGGTAACAAATAATTCCCGCGGTTTTTATGACAATGTCGATGAATTTGTAATTGTTGATAAAATTTGGAATCTTATAGATATAAAAAAATACGGAAAGAATCAGGGCTGGAACGGAATTAATAAAAAAAAGTATTATATTCCTGTTACGGCTTCTTTCGGATGTCCTTTCGGCTGTTCTTACTGCACGAATAGAATGTATCTCGGACAGAAATTCAGAAAAAGAAGCGTAAAAAAAATTGTTGATGAAATACAATGCATTACTGAAAAATTCAATATCGGTGAAATACATTTTTTTGACGCCGTATTTAATTTTGATTTGAAATGGAGTAAAGAGTTACTTAAGGAAATAATTGACAGGGATATGAACCTTTCAATAGCTTTTCCTCACGGATTGCGTGTTGACCGTATGGATGAAGAACTGATTGATTTGTTCAAAAGAGCAGGCGTTTATAAAGTAACTTATGCCGTAGAAACCGCTTCGGCGAGACTTCAAAAGCAGATTAATAAAAATTTAGATTTGGATTCGGCTAAAGATATAATAAAATTAACGTCTGAAAAAGGCATAATAGTCTGCGGATATTTTATGCTTGGTTTTGATAATGAAACAGAAGATGAAATGATGATGACGATTTCATATGCCTGCAATTCAAAATTTGACATAGCTTCTTTTTTTAAGTATTCGCATTTATATGAAAGCGCTGGTAAGCAATATAGCGAAAAGGCAGGCGGTTTTATGGATTTTTCTTATTTTTCGAATAATTTAAACAGTTTAGACTCATTAACAGTAAACAACTTTATTTTGCTTGCGCAGAGAATGTTTTATCTTAATTTAAGAAGACTTATGAAATTGTTTTTTAAATCGGAAAGAAAATGGAAATTCTTATTTCAGACTCTGAAAGCTTTCAGTATAATTCTTCAGGGTTATTTGCTGTCAAAAATATATTACGGCTTAAAAAAAGATAAAGCATATAATGGATAATAAATTGAAAATTTTACCGGGATTATCTCCGTCAGACTCAATAGAAGCTTTTTATTCAAAAGGAATAAAAGAAGTTTATGCCGGTTTTTACGATTGTATTTCCGAGAAAAAATGGCCTGTTGCGTTTAATACTGTTAACAGAAGAGGAGAGGGCGGCAGCTTTTTCGGTTTGAAAGAGTTTTCTTCTGCGGTAAAGAAAGCAGGAAAATACGGGATATCCGTTTATGTGGTATTTAACGTAAATTATACTAAACAGCAGCTGCCGTGGCTGTTAAAGAGCATAAAAGAAGTTTCAAAATTTACGGCAGTTAAAGGTTTAATAGTCAACGATATAAATCTTATTTTGCTTTTGCGCCGCCAAAAGTACCGTAAAAAAATCATAATTTCAACTTTAGGCGCTAATTTAAACGCTTACAGCGTATCTTTTTATAAAAGTCTCGGAGCTTCAGGTGTAGTTCTTGACAGGCAGCTGACGGCTTTAGAGGTTTTGAACATAGTTAAAAAGTTTCCGGAGATGCGTTTTGAAATGTTTTTTTTGATGGCCGACGGATGTTTCTTTATTGACGGTTATTGTTCTTCTCTTCATGTGCAGGAAACCGGTAAAGCAGAAAGATATGACGTCAGCGTGCAGTCAACTTTATGCATGGATGTATTTTACGGAATGCAGAAAGACAAAGCAAAAAGCAAATTCAATTATAAAGAAATGCTTCCTTATAAATGCAATATATGCAGTTTGTATTATTTAAGAAAATTAAAAAACATTACGGTAAAAATTCCTAACAGAACTA
>JBAYZJ010000045.1:0-10363 GCA_041672565.1 Endomicrobiaceae bacterium | reverse complement strand
GCCATTTATATGTCGTCTGTAACTTTGAAATTAAATGAAATAATGAAGTTTTTAACGATAATAGCTACGATATTCCTGCCTATTCTTATATTTGCTAGTTATTACGGTATGAATGTCGCATTTCCTGAATATAAATTTCTTGGACAATCGGGAACATGGTTTTTGGCTATGTTTATGATTCTGTTGTCAACCCTCGGAATTATTTTGTATATGAAACGAAAGAAATGGTTTTAACAAACCGTTTAACGTTTAATATTCGTTAAATCTTCTTAAATGGATCGACATAAGAATACCTACGGCAATCATTGAAGACAACATGCTTGATCCCCCGTAAGACAATAACAGCAAAGGAAGACCCGTGACGGGCATAAGCCCCATGACCATTCCGATATTTATTATTCCGTAAAAAGCAAACATTGTCGCTATTCCTGTCGCTACCAAAGAACCGTATCTGTCTCTGGCATGCTGTGCTATAATGAGTGCCCGCCATACAAAGAAAAAGTAAAATAATATCGTTAATTGCGAAAATAAATAACCGCCTTCTTCTCCTATTACCGAAAAAATAAAATCCGTTCTCTGTTCGGGTAAAAATCCCAACTGCGTCTGCGTGCCTTTAAAGAATCCCTTTCCCACAATTTTTCCGGAACCTATCGCTATTTTTGATTGAATTATATTGTACCCTGCGCCTCTTGAATCAATTGACGGGTTTAAAAATACGATAAGCCTTTTTCTTTGATATTCTTTCAGCGATTTATCAACAATAACCGATGAAAAGGAACCTGTTATAATTATTAACAGAAATATTACGGGATATACTATTCCTACATGTATTCTTAATTTGTTTAAAAACCATTTGATTAAAAAAACAAGCAGTATTATCGAGCCTAAAATTATTGCCGCGCTTTGCAGGTCGGTTGTGGCGTTCACAAAAAAACTGATAAGTTTATTTGATTTTAGAAGATTCTGCTGCAGCTTAAAAAAGGTAACCAGCAAAGGGATTCCCATTGCTAACGATCCGTACAAAATAATACTCAAAATATGTCTGAGTCTGGCTCCTGTGACATATAACAATATAAGCGTAACCGGGAAATAAGATAATGTCGATGAAAAGTCGGGCTGCAGCATTATTAAAAACAGATGACCTCCCGTTATGCATAAGGCTTTACAGAACACTGACAGTTTTTGAATTTCTTTCCAATGATTATCCAGAAAAGCCGCTAAAACAAGAATCAGCATTATTTTTGTCACTTCCACAGGCTGAAAAGAAAAAAATCCGAAATTAAACCATCCTTTTGTAGCTCTTACGGTTGTTCCGAACACCAGCACGGATATTAATAAAATACATGAAAATGCATAAATTAAAGAACTGAAATGTTTATAATACTGGTAATTAAAACTTGCCAGAAAAATTATTCCTATCAGTCCTATTGTCAGCGCCGCCGTCTGCGTGATTATAAACTTCATCGGATTATCATAATTAAGGCTTGCCGAGTAAATGGCAAGACATCCTATTGATACCAAAAAAATCAGAGAAATCCAAAAAAGCCAGTCTATATTTTCGGCGATTCTTGAAAAAACGGTTTTAGTTTTGAACATTGGTATTCCCTTTTCCGGTAATTTGCCTGGTTCTATTTGTCATTTTTTTTGCGGGTTCTTCGCCGGAATCTGAAATATTAAAATATTGTTTAAAAATTTCTCTGGCGACAGGGACAGAAATAACTCCTCCGCTTCCTCCGTTTTCAACTATTACCGCGAGAGCGATTTCCGGATTGTCGGCCGGAGCATATGCGACTACCCATGCGTGGTCTTCTCCGTGAGGATTTTGCGCTGTTCCCGTTTTTGCGGCTATTTTGATGTTTTTTAATTTAGTTCTTACCGCAGTTCCTTTTTCCACTACATTTGTAAGGGCTTTGTTAAGCTGCTTCCATACGTCGTCTCTTGCTATAATTTTAGCTTTTGTTTCAGGAGAATGTTTATACAAAATATTATTGTTTTCCGCATCGATAACTTTTTCCACAATATAAGGTTTGAAGTAAATTCCTTTATTTGCGACTGCCGTCATTGTTGCCGCCATCTGCAAAGGAGTCACCCATAAGGCTCCCTGTCCTATTGCAAAAATAACGGTGTCTCCTTTAAGCCAGATCATTTTCATTCTTGCTTTTTTCCATTCCGGAGTAGGGACGAAACCTTTTTTCTCTGACGGTATATCAATGCCTGTCGCTTCGCCTAAATAAAATGTTTTTGCCCATTTTACTAATGCTCTTATTCCAAGGTCCAGCCCAAGCTGGTAAAAATATACGTTGCAGGAAACAGTCATAGCTCTTATGAGGTTTATTCTGCCGTGTCCGGCTTTTGAAGAACATGCATAAACTCTGTCTCCAAGTTCAAATTTGCCGTTGCATTCTTCGGTATGTTCCGGATTAAGATGCAAATATTCCATGGCGGCTATAAAAGTAATTATTTTAAATGTCGATCCGGGAGGATACAACGCCTGAATGGCTCTGTTAAATAACGGAAGTTTTTTGTCTTTCAGATATTTTCTGTATTCACCCGTAAAAACTTTATTTGTATCATAACTAGGGCATGAAACCAAAGCTTTCACGGCTCCGGTTCGGACGTCTATTACTACGGCGGCTCCTTTGCCGGTTGTTGTTTTTGTCAGAGCCTCATATGCGACTTTTTGAATATCGTCATCTATCGTAAGATAAACGCTGTTCCCTATTTTCGGAGCTCTGTAACTGAAAGCTTTCTGGTGCTGTCCTTTTGCGTTGACTTCAAGATCCAGTCCTCCGTCTATACCTCTTAAGTATCTATCGTAAGACTGTTCTATTCCGCCCCTTCCTATAAAGTCCCCGGCTTTATATCCGTCTGTTTCCAAAGTTTCAAGTTCATCAGCTCTTACTTCTCCTACATATCCGGTTACGGGAGCATTTTCCACGGAATTGAAATATATTCTTTTAGGTTCTTTTACGACTGTGATTCCCGGCAGAAAAAGTTTCTTTTCCTGTATTTTGAAAACCTCTTCAAGGGTTAAATTATCGGCTATTTTAACGACTCTTCCGTAGCGCCAGCCTTTGTCTATAAACGGTTTAATGTCTCTTTTTAATATACGGTTAAGCTGTTCTATTGTGTCTTCGCTCGGCATATACTGCTGTTCAAAAGGATAAAATAAAGCTACGTAATTTGAATCATTTCCTATAATAATTTTACCTTTGGAATCATAAACAATTCCGCGAGAGGCTCTTTCGTGGGTTGTATTCAATCTTTGATGTTCCGATACATTTCTGTAAAACGAACCTCGAATAACCTGCAGATAAAAAAGCTTTAAAGACAAAAAAGAAAATAATATAAAAAACATAACAAGTATGTTTTTATATTTGTCAATAAAAGAATTATATGTAGATTTATCGTCATTATTCCAGGACATTTATTCTCTTTTAATTCTGCGGAATTTTCGTGGTTTATTTTACCATTTTTAATTGAAACATCATAATTTTAAACTGATGAAAATTATTTGTCTAAACTTCTGTATTTTATGGCTTCGGCTATATGTGCTGATGATATGATGTCTGAAGCTTCAATGTCCGCTATTGTTCTGGCGACTTTTAAAATTCTGTCATAAGCTCTTGCCGAAAAACCGAGCTTTTCTATGGCGTTTTTTAAAAGAGCTGTCGCTTTTTCATCAGCGGAGCAGTATTTTTTTATTTCTTTAGGACCCATCTGGGCGTTGCAGTAAATGTTTTTGCCTTTAAAGCGTTCGTATTGCAGATGTCTTGCTTTAACCACTCTTTTTTTTATTTCGCAGGATGGTTCTGTAGTTGAATCTTTTTCCGAAGTGATTTCTTCTATTTTTAATGCCGGAACTTCAACCTGTATATCTATCCTGTCCATCAGAGGTCCTGATATTTTTGAACGGTATTTGATAACTTGATAAGGGTTGCAGGTACATTCTTTAGTGCTGTTTCCGTAATTGCCGCACTGGCACGGATTCATAGAGGCGATCAGCATAAAAGATGCGGGAAAAGTCAATGTGTTTTTTGCCCTTGAAACAGTAACTGTTTTATCTTCAAGAGGCTGTCTCAAAACTTCTAAAACGTCTCTTTTAAATTCTGTCAGCTCGTCAAGGAACAAAACCCCGTTATGAGCAAGGCTGACTTCGCCCGGTTTAGGATAAGATCCTCCTCCGACCAAAGCGATTGAAGACGTCGTATGATGAGGACTTCTGAAAGGCCTTTTGGATACAAGACTTTCTCCTGCATGCAAAAGACCGGAAACGGACCATATTTTGGTAGTTTCAACAGACTCTTCAAAATTCATCGGAGGCAGAATCGTAGGGATTCTTTTTGCAATCATTGTTTTTCCTGAGCCGGGAGGCCCAACCATAATCATATTATGCCCTCCGGCAGAAGCTACTTCGGCGGCTCTTTTTGCAAAAAACTGCCCTTTTATATCGGCAAAATCGATAGTTTCCGCAGATTCTGTTGTTTGTATATCGGTATTATTCTTTTTAAAGGGCAGAAATTTTATTTCATTTTTTAGAAATCTGACAACTTCTTTCAGTTCTCCAAAAGGATAAACTTCTATATTTTGCGCTACGGAAGCCTCGTATTTGTTTTTTTCAGGAACTATAATTTTTGTTATGCCGAATTTTTCCAAACTTAAAACTATGGGAAGAATTCCTTTTACGGGTCTCAGCTTGCCGTCAAGAGACAATTCTCCTATGGCGCATATTCTTTTTATTGATTTCGGCTCGATATTACCGCTTGAAGCGATAATTCCCAAAGCAATAGGAAGATCAAATAATCCGCCTTCTTTTTTTATATCGGCAGGCGCAAGATTTACGGTAATTTTTTTCGTAGGGAAATCAAAACCTGAATTTTTGATTGCGGATACGACTCTGTCTCTTGATTCTTTGACGGCTGTATCAGGAAGACCCACTATTGAAAAAATCGGAAGTCCTGAGGATATGTCAACTTCAACATCAATAAGACAGGCGCTTATACCTTGTACTGCCGCAGAGTGTAAAAAAGAAATCATTGTTCAATCCGTATGTTTTTTATTCAAAAATTATATATAAAATCAAAGCATACTTCAATATGTTGTTTTTGTACGGCGATTTAGCTATAATTTAAAAATCCTAAAAAATTTAAAGCAGTATAGAGACATAAGTAAAATGACAAAATTATTGCTGGCGTTATATAATTGTTTGCTTTTGGTTTTTCTGATTCCGATTTTGCTTGCTATTGTGTTATCCGGCAAAAAAAACAGGCAGGATTTCTTTTACTGTATAAATGAAAGGCTTTCATTAGGTAAAATTCCAAAATTTGATAAAAATAAGAAAAAGATATGGATACACTGCGCGTCTTTGGGAGAAGCAAAAGCCGTTGAACCTGTGATTCCGTATTTACGGCAGCACAATGTCATTGTAACTACAATAACAAAATCCGCAAGAGAATATGTGTCAAAGATTAAGGACATAACTTACTTTTCTCTTATTCCGGTAGATTTATACCCGTTTATATCAAAAATAATGAATAAAATAAAACCCGACGTTTTGATACTTATTGAAACGGAATTTTGGCCAAGCATGATATATTGCGCAAACACCGTCGGTACAAAAATAATAACGGTAAACGGTAGAATATCAAAAAGCGCTTTCGGATATTATAAAATTACGGCATTATTTTGGAGAACATTTCTGCGGCTTATAGATTACATATCCGTAAGAAACGAACAGGATTATGAAAGGTTTGCAAGAATACTCAAAAATAAAGACAGTATTGCCGTAACCGGTAATATAAAATATGACAGAGATTTTACAAAAGAAAAAATATTAAGAGAAAGTTTGTTTTATAAAGAAGATGACTTGATTATTACCGCCGGAAGCACAAGAGAAAATGAAGAAGAAATACTGGCTGACGTTTTTAAAGAACTAAAAAATGAATTTCCGAATCTAAAATTAATAATTGCGCCGAGACATATATCAAGAGTCAGCGAAATTGACGGGCTATTTCAAAAAAAACAATTGAATACAATGTTGTTTACTAAATTAACTTCCGGAAATAAAGACATTTTGCTGATAGACGTTTTCGGTAAGCTTCAAACCATATACTCAATTTCGGATATTGTTTTTGTAGGCGGGTCTATAGTAAAAAGCGGAGGACAAAATCCGATAGAACCTTCGGCATATTCAAAACCTTTAATTTTCGGCAGGTATATGTTTAACTTTGAAAATGAAGCAAAACTGTTAAAAGAAAACGGCGGCGCTTTTGAAGTTTGCGGGAAACAGGATTTAAAAGATACAATAATTAAGTTATTGAAAGATAAAAGTTTGAGAGCACAAACAGGACAAAAAGCTTTTAATGTAGTTAAAATGCAAAAAGGCGCAATAGAAGCGAATATAAAAATTATCGAAAAGTATTTGAATGAATAAACTTAAAATCATATCTTCCATAGGCTGGATTTTGATGAGTATTGTGGGCAGAACGCTCAGAATAAGAGTAATCAAGTTTGTTGATTATATCAATGACCAGTATGTCTATTCTTTTTGGCACGGAGAACAGTTTGTCCCGTTTTATGTGAACAGGAATATGAATGTGGTTATAATGTCAAGTATGTCTAAAGACGGTGAAATTCAATCGGGAATACTTGAAAAATTCGGATATATAGCCGTCAGAGGCTCTTCTTCAAAAGGAGCCGAAAAAGCTTTAGTTGAGACTTTAAGATATGCTAAAAAAGGATATAAAGTCGCTTTTGCAGTTGACGGACCAAAAGGCCCGCTGCATAAAGTTAAGCCGGGGATTCTTTTTATATCTCAGCGGCTTGGTATTCCTTTAGTTCCTTTGTGCGGTATAGCTAAAAATGTAAAAATTTTAGAAAAAGCCTGGGATAAATATAAAATTCCTCTTCCTTTTTCAAAAGCTTTAATAATATACGGAAAACCTATAAAGATAGAACCTTCCGATAATCTCGAGGAAAAAGCGGCGGTAGTAGAACAGGAATTAAATAAATTATCGGAATTTGTTAGTAAATATGCATGGTCAAAAGACATAAAAGAATATTTAAAATACCACCCGCAGCCTAAGATATTGATAGTGCAGCCTAGCAGAATGGGAGATATAATATTTGCATTACCTGCAGTATCAGCTATAAAAAAACAATATCCTCATGCTCATATAAGCTGGATAGCCGATGAAAGATGCGCCGGCATACTTAAAGATAATAACTTAATAGACGACTTAATAATTTTTGACAGAACCAAAGTCTCAATATCTTATATTTTAAAATTTTATAAAAAATTAAGAGCAGACGAATATGATTTAAGCATAGATTTTCACGGACTTTTTAAATCCGCTTTCATAGTTAAGCTTGCAGGCGCAAAGTTTAAACTGGCTTCTTCTTCCACTAACGGCATGAGAGAATTTTCATGGATGTTTTCAAAAGAAATAAAACCTGAAAAACAGGATACTCACTGTATTGAAAGACATTTGGCTGTAGCAAAGTATTTAGGGTGTCCGGGAGATGAACTGAATTACGGCATAACGGTTAAAGATGAAGAAATTGAAAAAGTAAAAGATATCCTGCAAAAGGAAAATATTGATCTGAGTAAAAAAATTATAGCGGTTCATCCCGGCGGAGGATGGATTTCAAGAAGATGGCAGACTGCAAAATTTGCAAAACTGATTGATTTGCTGAATGACCGGTTTGACGTAAACATTGTCTTGATAGGCGGGAAAGAAGGCGGAGCAAGCGAAAAAGGTTTAAATGAAGAGATAATTCTTCAAAGCAAAACAAAGAAAATAACTGATTTAACGGGACGATTTAATTTAACCGAATTAATGTCATTCTTTAAAATATGCTCTGTTTTTATCGCAAATGAAGCCGGCCCGATGCATATAGCGACTGCTTTGGGCGTTAGTTCCGTAGCTGTTTTAGGTCCGACGAACGCCCGAAGAACGGGTCCTTTTAACGGTAATACTACAATTATTCAAAAAAAAGTCGAATGCCAGCCTTGCAGAAACAGAACCTGCACAAAAGTTGACTGCATGAAACTGATTTCGGTTGAAGAAGTCTTTGAAGCGGTTAAAAATAAACTCTATTAATACAATACAATCCTGTGTAATATATCATAAAAACCAAAGAACTTTGTGTATATTTTGTTATATAATTTGATAAAATAAAAGAATTATTAAACGCAAATATGCAAAAAAGTTTATGAAAATTTTAATTATTAAGCCGAGTTCTTTCGGCGACATTATTCAGGCAAATCCGATTCTTCAGGCTGTAAAAGCCGAATGGAATGATGCCCGTATAGACTGGCTTGTTTTTAAACAGTGGGAACAGATTGTCAAATTATTCCCCAATGTTGCAAGCATTAAATGCTGGGACAGAAAAGGCGGCTTGAAAGCTTTTTTTGAAATTTTACGCGAATGTAATAAAGAAAGTTATGATATCGCAATTGATTTGCAAGGTCTTTTCCGAACCGCTTTATTTACAAAACTTCTAAAGGCAAAATTTAAAATAGGCGTAAGCGGAATGAAAGAGCTCAGCTGGCTTTTGATTAAAGAGCCATATAAAAGAGATCCGAAATTAAATGCCGTTTTAAGAAATTTAAAATCGCTTACTTATATTACCGGCAAGGAATATTCCGTAAATTTTAAAATAGTCCCTAAAGAGAATATGCTGACGGACGTAAATGATTTACTGTCTCTCTGCGGAATCAAAGAAACAGATGAAATTATAGCATTTATGCCTTTTTCGCGAGGCAAAACTAAAAGTTGGGATGGACATAATTATATAAAACTTGCCGAAATGATAAATAAAAAAAACAAAGAAATAAAAATTATTGTTTTGGGAGCATCTGACGATTTCGGTAAAATAATTGCAGGAAATATAACGGATTTATGCGGCAAAACGGATCTCTCCGAGCTGGCTTTACTTTTAAAAAGATGTAAGTTTGCCGTAGGGGCTGATACAGGTCCGATGCATTTGGCAAACGCTTCCGGAGTTAAGTGCGCTTTTATCTTCGGCGGGTCTGATATCAATGAAACTTCTCCGTACGGGAATAATGCAAAAATCATAAGCGCAAATATGCCGTGCAGTCCGTGCAGAGGAAGATGTAAATATGATACTGAAAAGTGCCTTGAATCAATCAAGCCTGAAAACCTATTTGAAAGGGTGGAAGAATGGATAAAATAATTTTTTTTCATATGAACCAGCTTGGCGATTTATTATTTTCTCTGCCTGTAGTTAAAGCTGCAAGAAAACAGTATCCTGATATAAAGATTTATTCCGTTGTAAGAAGTAATTTGGCGGGTCTTTTAAAGTCTACAGGACTTGTAGATAAAATTTATATTAAAGAAAAATCTGCGGCGAAAAGAATCGGTTTGATAAAAGAAATAAGAAAAGAAAATATAGGAACGGCCGTTTTGTTTTCCGAATCTCCCGAATCTTTAATTTCTGTTTTTTTGTCTAATATAAAAAAAAGAGTAGGATTTAGAACGGCAGGTTTAAAAATTTTGCTTACTGATAAAGCCGTTAAAACAGGCGTTCCTTCTTTGTCAAATAATATTGCTCTTGCCAAAACAGCCGGCATCAGTAATATCCAAAATAATTATACTGATATAATAAAAATTAATTCTGAAGCGGAGCTTGCCGTTTTAAAATGGCTTCAGGAAAATAATATGTCAGGTAAAAAATTTACGGTTATTTCTCCGGGCGCCAGCACAAGACGCCGGGAAAAGTGTCTTCAAAAAAATGTATGGATTGAGACGGTAAATAAACTGCATGATAAAAACATAAACATAATAATCGTCGGAGCAAAATGGGAAAAGAAAAACATAGCAGACATAGCAGATAAAAGCCGTATAAAAACTCATATTTTTTGTCCTGACGGAGGATTGTTGGAGTTAGCCTCTTTATTATCTAAGGCTGAGTATTTTATCGGAATTGATTCCGGAACAATGCATCTTGCCGCAAGTTTGGGTATACGGTGCATAGCTTTGTACGGCAAAACGGATCCCGGGCAGATTGGCCCGCAGCCTGCGGGAAAACATGCAATTATTAAAAGAAACAGCGCAAAAGATATAACGTCAGAAGAAATAATCGACACTTTTAAAAAAATGGGGAGTAAAAATGAAGTATGCGAATTATAGAAGCATTTTTAAAATGTATGAATACATCCAGCCTTTTCTTAAATATTCAACGCCGTTGGAAGAGAAACTTCCCGCAGGAAAAGTGTTGGTTATAGCGCCTCATCAGGATGATGAGTCTATAGGATGCGGAGGAACAATAATTAAGCATACGCAAAACGGCGGGCATTTGGAAGTTGCGTTTTGCACCTCGGATACTATAGAAAGAATGA
>JBAYZJ010000044.1:0-10390 GCA_041672565.1 Endomicrobiaceae bacterium | reverse complement strand
CAAAAGCAAAGAGTTTTGATTGCGATGTCTATAATAAACAGTCCAAAAATTTTAATCGCCGATGAACCGACGTCTGGTTTGGATCTGCCGATTCAAAAGCAGATACTTGAGCTTTTTGCAGAATTAAAAGAAAGGATGAATTTAACGTTAATTATAATTACGCATAATATTTTAATAGCAAAAAAATTTTCCGATACTACGACCGTATTGTTAAACGGTGAAGTCGTTGAAACAGGAAATTCGCATGAAATATTTTTGAGCCCTGAACATGAGTATACAAAGTTATTATGCAAACATGTCGGAATGATATAATAAAGGTTAGAAATGTTAATAAGAACAGAAAATTTATATAAAATATATAAGACTAATGCGTCTTTCTTTCATAAAGAAAAAGAATTTAATGTTTTGAAAAATATAACTTTTTCGCTTGATTACGGCTGCACGTTGTCTATTATAGGCGAAAGCGGTTCAGGTAAAACTACGCTGGCAAAAATCTTGTCCGCTTTAATTCCTTTTGATAAGGGGATGCTGGAAATCAACGGTAAAAATATTTTATCTTTTACAAGACGTGAATTATCCGAAACGGTGCAAATGATATTTCAGAATCCTTATGCGTCTTTTAACCCTAAGCTGACAATAGGAGTTTCTTTGTCGCAGGCATTTGACAATAATATCGATAATAAAGAATTGATAATAAAAAACAAATTGGCTTTGGTAGGATTGGAAAGAGATATCTTAAATAAATATCCTCATCAATTTTCAGGCGGGCAACGCCAGCGAATTGCGATTGCAAGAGCATTGCTTAAAAAACCGAAAATTTTAATAGCCGATGAACCGTTTGCGTCTTTGGATGCAGTATCTCAAAACACAATAATGGATATATTTGTTAAAATAAAAAAAGAAAAGCAGACAAATATAATTTTTATTACGCATGATATTGCTTCAGCAATGGAAATATCTGATAGAATATTGATATTAAAAGACGGAAGCATTGTAAAATATGGCAGCGTTGAGTCTATAAAAAAAGACAGAACGGATGTTTATATAAACGAGCTTATTGAGGCGACTTATTTGACGGAGTAGAAAATGAAAAATATAATAAAGACAATACAGCTTATAAGTGAAAAAAACAATACTGCCGTGTTTGCCGTAGGCGGATATATAAGGGATATTTTGTTAAATAAAGCTTCTTTAGATTTGGACTTGGTTGTTTCAAAGTCAGCCAATATTTTTGCAAAAAAAACAGCGGAAGCCTTGAACGGTAAATACTTTCTTCTTCACAAAGATACTCAGGTTTACAGAGTCGCAGTTTTTGGTAATCCTGATATTAAATATATAGATATATCTTTAATGCATGGAAAAACAATTAAAGATGACCTTTTAAACAGGGATTTTACCGTAAATTCGCTGGCAGTAAATATAAAAAATTTTAATGATATAAAAAACAACGTTATTGATTACTGCAACGGATATGCGGATTTAAAAAATAAACGCATAAATCTTGTGTACGGAAAAGCTTTTTCGGATGATCCTTTAAGAATGCTTAGAGCTTTCAGAATTGCAAGCGAATATAACTTTAAAATTACGGAAAAACTTTTTAGCTCTGTAAAAAAATATTCAAAGAAAATTAATTCTGCCGCTCCTGAAAGAATAAAAAACGAATTTTTTAGAATTTTGAATAATAAAAATTCATCGAAATATATTTCTCTTATGGATGATTCCAAGTTATTGGAATCTATTTTTCCTGTTATAGCGATAATGAAAAAATCAGCCAAAAATTTTTACTATCATCCCAAAGGGTTATTCCAGCATTGTTTTCAGACTTTGGAATCTTTGGAAAAAATATTATGTAAATTAGATAAATATTTTCCGGAATCAGAAGATAAACTTAGAAATCATTTAAATGAAAATTTTTCAGATAACGTCAATAAAATAAATCTTTTAAAATTTACTGCAATATTTCATGATTGCGCAAAACCTGAATGCGCAAAAAAAATTGATAAAAAAATAAGATTTTTAGGACATGAGGAACTTGGGGCCGAAAAGACCTCTGGAATAATGAAAAAATTAAGAATGGGCAATAAAGAAATTGATCTTGTAAAAAGCATTATTGCCCAACATATGAGACCTTCAAATTTGGCAAAATCAGATATTATAACAAACAGAGCTCAAACTAAATTATTCAGGGATTTAAAAGAAAATGTTCCTGATGTCTTAATACTTGCAATGTCAGACTGGCATTCATATAAATCTTTGAAAGTTTATTCAAAAAAAATTTTAAAACAGCAGGAAAAAGCAGTCGCTATGATAATAAAAAATTATTTTGAATTTATTACCAAAACAAACTTGAAAAAACTTATAGACGGGAACGATTTAATGCAAAGTCTTTCTATAAAGCCCGGTAAAATAGTCGGAGAATTATTAAGAGCCGTTGATGCAGCTCATCAAGAAGGAAAAATCAATACAAAAAAAGAAGCAATAAAACTTGCTAAGTCGAAATTGACACTGATAGGAAAAAAACATAAAATATAAAAGTTGCGGGCATAGTCTAGTGGTAAAACCCCAGCTTCCCAAGCTGGAGATGTGGGTTCGATTCCCATTGCCCGCTCCATATTCCATTCTTTGACAGCATATTTCATATCTTAATTAGTTTCAATATAAATATCAAAAATTTCCTGATATTTTTCAATTAACGGCAAAATTTGTTTTTTTAGTAAAATATTTTCTGTCTTTATATGCAGGAGTTATAATATCAGAATAATAAAGTTTTATGACTGATAATATGGATTCTTATTTTGTTTTTAGAAAGATTATGTAAAAAGATTTTTACTTGTATTTTTTAAATGAGATAATACTTTTTTTCATAGAATCTTAAGCATTTGTAATTCTTTAAATAAATAAGCCCGCTTTTTGAAAAGCGAGCTTATTTTATAATCAAAAAACTTAATTAAAGGTAGAATCTTGCTGCAAGTGCTCCCTGAAAGCCTAAATCTCTTTTCGTGACATCTCTTTTAATTTCTGCATCTATAGCATATTTTAAATCAAGAGATAAAGCAAAAAGCTCACTAAACCTGTATTCAACGCCTGCTGTTATATGAGGGCAGGTTTTAGAATCGTCATAATCTGTAGAACCTATGTTATCCTTATCTGTTAATGTCATATTTATAAATGTCAAACCTAAACCGCCCATAAATGCTATTTTTGAATCATTCAGCAAATATTTGTAATAAACCGTTATAGGTATGGAGTATCCGCTACTTGTAAGTTTATCAGATGTGTTAATTATTTCCAGGCTTACATCACTATACCAGTCTACTCCTATCCGTATACCCAATAATGACTGTTCGTTTATCAACGGTTTCTCATAACCGGCTTGTATCCCATAGGAAAAGTTTGACTCTTCAAGATCAGTGCTGTAGCCTAATTCTGTAAGTTGATTTTGTACAGTATCAAAATTGTCGCTTCCGGCAGCGCCTAAACTTCCGCCTAGATAAAATCCTTCCAAACTGCTTGCACCTGCTGTTGCTGCGAAAACAAAGAAAAACATTGCTGCCATGAATATTTTTTTCATTGATCCTCCTTAAAAAAGATTAGGCTTATTATATAAGTTTTTTCGAGATTGTTCAATTTAATGTCTTGTATTTTTTGTCTTATTGCCCTTATATAGGTACCGTTTTTTAAGTATTAAAATTTTGTTATAAAAACGAATAAAATATTATCAATGCTGTTTAGGCGGTTCTGAAAATAAGAAGTTTTCCGTATTGTTTATTTTTTTAATTTTGATTTTAATTTAAGAGTTTCTTTTTTCAACAAGGCGTTTTCTTTTTTTAGAAAATCAATTTCTTTTTTTATTGAATCTACTTCTTTATATAAAGAGAAATTTTCATTTATCTGATGGAAATTGTCTGTTTGTTTTCTGTCATACATATTATCATTTGAATCTAAAAAAAATGAAACCGGCATCTCTAAGACATTTGCAATTTTTTCTAAATTTTCCAATTTAACTTTGTATTTTCCTGAAAGCATTCTGCTCAAAGAAGAGGGCTTGATTTTAATTTTTTCGGCAAGATATTTCTGCGAAATATGTTTTTTTCTTAATATTTCTAAAATTTTTAAATAAGTTTTAATATCATTCATGAAAGTTCCGTAAAACAAAAAATACTTGACAAAGATAATCTTTTTATGTTATTTTATTAACACAAAATTAACGCATACCGCAAAAAGATGAAAAAAATAATGTTTTAATGAACAAGGAAGATTAAAGTGCCTAATTTAAATATTTGCAATATTTTAAAAAAACACGAAAAATCATCAAATACAAAAATAAAAAAGCTAGGCGGCTTGTTTTTTATAAACAAACTGAAAAAAGCATTAAAACATTTTGCGGTGTCTTTAATGTCCTAGCAGTATTTTATCAATTACTTGAATTAAATATCAATAGCAAATTAAGGATAAATTATTATGCTGCTCAAAAGACATAATGATTTTTTGAAACAGATAAAAAGGCTGGAAATCAAAAATCAGATAAATGAAGTTCGTTATTATAAAATTATGGTTGTCAAATATTCGTATCTATTTAAGGATAATTTAACAGAAGCATATATTGAATTGCGAAAATTATTATTGGACAGGCATAATACTAACGGATTTAAATGAAGAAAAATTTTGCAATAGGCAGGCAAAAATAATACAATTATCAACATGTCAAATATAAAAAATTTTAACAGTAAAATAAGTCTGGCAGTTACTGTCTTCTTCTTTTTAAGTTCTGCCGCAGTTTATTTTGTAAAGAACAAACATTATTCTATTGATAATTTTCTGCATAAAGCTGACAGTTATTTTTCTAATGAAAATTTTACGCAGTCTGCAAGATATTACCGAAAACTTATCTCTATGGGATTTGTTAATGAAAATGTTTATATAAATATTTCTGATTCTTTAATCAAACTTGGAGATTATAAAAGAGCAAAAGAATATTTGAAAGAGGCATTGAAAAAACAGCCTTCTTCTGAAATATATTATCTGCTTGGCTATACTTATTATGCTGAATCCCAGTTGTCTTTTGTGCATCAATATTCGGAAGAGTCCATCAAGTATCTTGAAAAAAGCATAGAATTGGATAAGAAGAATAAATCATCTTATAAATTAATCGGTCAAATATACGAACAATTGAAAAATTTTGAATATGCGAGAATATGGTATAAAAAAGCATTATTTGAAAATATTGAGAATATAAGCGAGTTTTACGGATTTATCGCTTATACATATTTTGAAGAATCAAAATGGGATGATGCAATAGAATATTATAAAAAAGCGATAGAAGATAATAAAAATTATATTTCCGCGTACTGCAGCATGGGAGAAATTTACAGAATAAAAAAAGATTTTACGGATGCAGAAAAATATTACAGCCAGGTTATAGAAATAAATCCTGATTATGTAGTGCCTTATTATAAAATAGGCAATATATACTATGAACAGGGAAATTATCAGGAGTCAATTAATTGGTATAAGAAAGGTTTGGAAAAAGAGAGTAATAATAATTTAATAAATTATTATATGGGAATGAGTTATAAAAAATTAAATATCCCTGAAGAAGCCGTAAAATATTTGAAGACGGCCGCATACTGCGGAAATGATAATGCTGTTCAGGAATTAAGAACGATGATAAAAACTTTTTAACTATGTTTTATAAAAATAAAATTTTATTTTTTATTATTCTAGGATTAATATCGTTGATATTGTATTATTTTATTGATCAACAGCTTGTTCTTATCGGATTATTGAATAACTTCATAATATCGATAGGTATATTGTTTTTTTTAATTGTTTTGATATCTTTTGCAGCATCTGTCTTCATATCTTTTTTTATTATTTTATTTCTTAAATTATACGGAAAAATAATAAATACAAAACCGAGATACAGCAAAAGATTTATTATTTGGCTTAATTTTACGGTTGCCGCTTATATTATTTCTTTTATTATATTTTTTCAGGCGATAACATATTAAATTTTTTGCTTAAATGCATTATGACAACCAACACTAATATTTGAAATATGACGTCAAACATTCCTATCCCAAGAATTTTTAATGTTAACTCATTTGTTCCGAATAATATAAAAGATAATATCAAAATCAACTCTAAAAATGAATGAATGAATTTCAGTCTTATTCCTATATTTTTTTTTAATAATTTTAAACTTACAAACCATATGAAAATATACAGGAATATAAGTATAAATAAATTAATTAATATTTCAAAGGAATGATTAATTAAACCTGATTTATGAATGTAGAAAATTAAGAAAGAAATAAAAATCAGAAACAGATGTTTGAGAAAAGAAGTTTTATAAAACTTGAGATAATCGGCTGTAAACAAGATAATACAAATACCTTTTAAATATAGTAATCCTGTGTCAGAGAGCATAAAATTAATTTTCCACGGTATTATTATTGAAAGAATAAATCCCGCTAAAATCCAAAGAGTTAAAGATTTTTTTAATAGAAAAATCAGATTATAAATGTTTTTATCCTTATTATGTTTGTTTTTTCAGTTAATATCCGAATATTATAATAAATTATTTATAATTTAAACATTTTGCAGTATTCATCTGCTTGTATTTAATAGTTTATTGATACATGAAAATGATTAATTTTTGAGTTGAAATAATATGCCGTAATTGGTACAATTTATACAATAATCTAGATAAACATAAAAAATCTAAGACGAGAATTGATCGATGATAAATGCCATCATCGTCTAGCGGTTTAGGACATCGCCCTCTCAAGGCGGAGATCATGGGTTCAAATCCCATTGGTGGCATTTTTCTTATTATAAGGAGCAGACAAAATGCTTGATATTAAGTTATTCAGAGAAAATATTGATTTTGTAAAGAATGGTTTGCAAAAAAGAGGGGAACATATAAATTTAGACCAATTAATTGACTGGGATAATGAGAGAAGGGCTATAATTTCAGAAATAGAGCAAGACAGACTGAGAAGAAATACGGATTCTGAAAAAATAGGCAAATTAAAAAGAGAAGGGAAAGAACCTGACAAAGATTTGTTGGAAGAATTGGACAAGCTTAGAGACAGAATACAGGAAAAAGAAAGATATTTGCTTAATGTTGAAAACCAGATAGAAGATTTTATAATGAGACTTCCTAATATTCCTGACGAAACTACTCCTACCGGGAAAGATGAAAATGACAATGTCGTAGTAAGAACTTTCGGAGTTGTACCTAAATTTTCTTTTAAACCTAAACATCATTGGGAAATAGGAGAAAAATTAGGAATTTTGGATTTTGAAACTGCTTCTAAAATATCAGGTTCAAGATTCTCTTTGTTAAAAAATGAAGGCTGTGCCTTGGAAAGGGCAATTATTACGTTTTTTTTGGAAACTCATAAACAAAAAGGCTATCAGGAGATAATGGCGCCGTATCTTGTAAATAAAGCTTCAATGAAAGGAACCGGACAACTTCCTAAATTTGAAGAAGATTTGTTTAGATGTCCTGATGATGAAATGTATTTAATACCTACTGCTGAAGTATCTGTTACAAATATACACAGAGGAGATGTCTTGGATGAAGCTCAGCTTCCCGTTAAATATGTTTCTTATTCGGCATGTTTCAGAAGAGAAGCCGGCTCATACGGCAAAGATACAAAAGGCTTAATAAGAAATCATCAATTTAATAAGGTAGAACTTGTAAAGTTTGTTAAACCTGACGAATCGTCAAATGAATTAGAATCATTGACCGCCGATGCCGAAAATGTTTTACAATTGCTTGGGATACCGTACAGAGTAGTTGCTCTTTGTTCCGGAGATATAGGATTCGGTTCGTCAAAAACTTATGATATAGAAGCGTGGATGAGCGCTGAAAATATGTACAGAGAAATTTCTTCATGTACGAATTTTAAAGATTTTCAAGCCAGAAGAATGAATGTTAAATCGAAAAATAATATGACGAAAAAAAGAGATTTTGTCCATACATTAAACGGTTCAGGCGTTGCCGTAGGAAGAACTTTTGCCGCAATACTTGAAAATTACCAGCAGGAAGACGGTTCTGTAATTATTCCTGAGGTTTTAAGAAAATATACAGGATTTGATGTGATTAAACCTAAAAAATAAGCGGGTATTTGTAGATTTTGATGTAAAATTTATAGTTTTAAAGTATTTAAGGGAAAGTATGTACAGCTTATATCAAAATTTTCTTTATATATCTTCGGCAGCAGCTGTTATGTTATCCGTTTATGTCTTTATAAAAAATAAAAAATCCCAGCTTTCATTTAATTTTTTTGCTTTGGCTGTTACGATATTTATTTGGCTTTTTTCATATGCTGAAATGGCCGGGACTTATAATTTAGCTCAAGCTCTTATATGGGCGAAAACAGGTTTTGTCGGCATAGCGTTGTTTCCTCTTGCGGTTTTCCTTTTGATTTTTACTTTTATTAAAATTAAACTTGAAACAATACATTATGTATTGCTTTTGCTCCCGTCTTTGTTTTTTATCGGTTTAAATATTTTTTCAAATTTGCTGGTTAAGGAAGTTTCCGCTAATTCATGGGGAATTTATCCTCATGCAGGCAAATTGTATGTGCTGTTTATAATTTACAGTATTTTAATGTTTTTGTGGTCTTTGTACAATGCGTATAAATATATACAAAAAGATGAAGTAACTTCAATAAAAAAACAAAAAGTAATATATATGATTCTGGTATTCTTATTGTCGCTTGTTTTATTTTTATTTGATAATTTGTTTTTTTACGATGTTTTTGTTTTTGAACCTATTTTGTATTTAACCACTTTATTTTGTCTTATTTCGTCCGCTATAATAATTTCAAGCAACAATTTAACGAATGTTAAAGTAACTTTGATAAAGTTTTTGATTTTTATTTTTATGCTTTTTTTGGTTTTGATTCTTTCAAACTACATTTTAGTTTCTTCTACGAATATTTATATTTCTAATTTCTTGTCTTTTATGCTTACTATAGGCTGTTTTCTTGTTTATAAGAAAGTTATAATCAAAGCCGAAGAAGTATTGCTTGCCCAGAACAAACATTATCAGAATCTTTTAATTCATGCCGCCAGCGGTATGGCTAAAGAGCATAATCTTGACAGACTTTTAAAGCTCATAGCTATTATTGTTCTGAAGACGATAAAAGTAAGCTTTGTAGCTATTTTTCTTGAAAATAAACATGAACAGAGTTTTGAAATAAAAATTTTAAGATCTTTTTCAAATAAAACAAACGAACTTATGTTTTCTTATGATTATGACCATCCTTTTGTAAACTTTGTGCGTCATAAAGAAGAGCCTTTTTTGTTTGATGAAATGCCTCAATATATAGCGCATTCTGTTGTTTTGCCTTTCAGAGTGGCTTTGGTTGTTCCGTCTTTTTTTGAAGGCGTAAAAGGTTTTATGGTAATAGGAGAAAAAAATAATAAAGATATTTTTACAAGAGATGACATAAGTATTTTCAAAATGCTTGCCAGACAAACTTCTCTGGCGATGGAAAATTGTTTGTTTTTTGATGAATATAAACATGCTCAGGAGAAGATTTTTACCGCAGAAAAACTTGCTTCAATAGGCGGACTTGCAGAAGGTATTGCGCATCAGATAAGAAACAGATTAAACCAGTTTTCAATGATATCGGGCGAATTAAAATATGAAATTAAAGACTGCAAAGAATCAAATGTTTTGACAATGGAAAACAATAAAAAATTAAAAGATTCTTTTAATTATCTTGATGAGCTGGCGGAGTCTCTTAGAAATAACGTGGAAAAAACGGACGATGTCATTAAAGGCATACTTGATTATGCAAAAATAGAATCAAGATACAGAATGTTTGAAGTTTTTCAATTAAAGGAAATTGTTGATTTGGCATATGATCTTTTAAAAGTTAAACATCGTTTGTCAAAGAAATTAAAAATTATAAATAATTTTGAAGATCGTGATGTTATTTTTGCGGTAAAGTCCCAAATGATGGAAGTTGTTTATAATTTGATAGATAACGCATATGAAGCTATAGATGAAAAATTTTCTATGTTGAAAAAAGACGAACAGCTGAATTTTATTCCTAAGATCGAAATATCTTTAATAAAAAAAGAAAAACTTGATATTTTTAAAATTTCAGATAACGGAATAGGAATAAAAGAAGAAAATATATCAAAAATCTTTATTCCTTTTTTTACCACTAAAGCATCCTCTAAGTCAGGGACGGGAATAGGAATGTATATAGTGAAAAGAATGGTTGAAGAAAATCATAACGGAAAAGTATGGTTTGAATCAACTTATATGCATGGTACGGACATAATTATTGAGTTGCCAAACATATAATCTTATGTTATACTAAAAACACATAATACAGAGGAAAGTTCGTGAACAAAAAAG
>JBAYZJ010000043.1:0-10417 GCA_041672565.1 Endomicrobiaceae bacterium | reverse complement strand
CTTTATATAATCATACTCCAAATCATAAGCTAAGTCTCTGTAAAATTCTCTGTAATCAGGATCTCCTGGATACCCGCTTTCAGCACTCCAAACCTGATGGGCCGTTTCCATATCTCTGCTGAATACTGCAACGCCGCTTGGACAGTATACAGGAGCAAAAACTCCGTATTTCGGCCTTGGCGTTCCGTATAATATGCCATGCGCTTCAAGAAAGAAAAATTTTATTCCTTCTTCTTTTAATATTTTATCAACGCCGTAAGTATACGCACACTCAGCAAGCCATATTCCTCTCGGCTCTCTTCCGAAATGCCTTTTATAATCCTGACATGCAATCCTTATCTGAGCTCTCATTGCTGTTTCATCATTCAAAAGAGGTAAAAAACCGTGAGTAGCACAGCATGTTATTATTTCTATTTTCCCTAAATCCTGCAAATTTTTAAAACCGGTTAAAATATTTCCGTTATATTTCTCCCAAATATTTTTACATGTTCTAAGTTTTTGCCGATACATCAGAGCTACAGGATAAAATTCTGGCAAATTCCTTGTCCGGACAACTTCTTTTTCGGATAATTCTATTAATTTATTTAATTTGGAATAATATCTTGACTGCAACAAAGAATCCGCCAGCATATTTGCAAGAGAGGGAGTAATTGTCATTGTCAAAGCAAAATCAATACCGTCTTTAACAAAGTTTTCGAATGTGTTAAGAAGAGGAATGTATGTTTCGGTTATAGCTTCATATAACCAATCTTCTTCTAAAAAATCCGGATAATCCGGATGTCTGACAAACGGTAAATGCGCATGTAATTGTAGGCACCAATAACCTTTATAATCCATGTAAATTCCTGATTTTATTTAGTACTCTTTTTTATTTCAAAAGTTATTGATTTCTTCATTGTACCGTCTTGAGAAGTAGCTTCTATGGAATAATCTTTATCTCCGTTCGGAAGATAAAACCTTAATGAAAAAGAACCGTCCGCGGATAACTTAACATCCTGCCCGTCCAATGTTAATTTTGCATCAGGTTCTGTTGCTCCGTAAATTATTATTTCCGTATCTGCTTTTAACCAAAAACTTTTCAAAGAGTCTTTATTATGTGCAGACATATGTCCTTGATTTCTCGGATGCGTTTTAAATGAACTTGTAACTGAATGAGAACTAGGCAGCGAAATAGAAACTATTTCTTCCCATCTTTCTCTCATAAGCTTTGCTATGTCAAAAGAGCTCATTCCTATCTGGTTTACGCCTGAAATTTTTAAAAGTTTTTCAAATTCAATCTGAAGCATTGCCCATTGTTCATCAGTAATATTAGAAACGCCGTATCTAGGCATATCTATTTTGTTTGATCTGGCAACAGGAATAAACTTACCGTCCTTTGTCAAATATCCTATATCTACACACCAACAACGATTAAATTCTCCTACATTAATATACCAGCTGTCAGAATCAGGCGTAACGAAAATATCGAAATATCTGTTTGCGTTAGTTCCGTCAAAACTGACATCCGTAGTATCATAAACTCTTATTATTAATTTTGAATCGGCGAAAACTTCCTTGCCGAATTGATTTGCTATTTTTTGAGATATTTGTTTGGAAATAGACCAATATGCAAAAATACATATGGGATCTCTCGGTAAAACGGTAATTTTTGTATCGCCGTAATCTAACGGCAGCCCGGTCTTGTTAACGGCCTTTTCCTGTTTATTTTCTAATTTAGAACTTAAATTTTCTACCATAAAGATACCTTTAATCTAAATTTTTACGGAACCGGTTAAATTAGTATATAATTGATTATATAATTAAGTAAAAAAATAGTCAAATTAAAATCATTTGAAAAAATAATAATAATTTTGTATATTTAGCGGATAGATACAACGGAGGTATTTTAAAATGTCTTACAAATGTTATGTATGCGGCAAAGGATCGTCTTCTGGAAATACAGTCAGTCATTCAAATAGGGCAACCAAAAGATTATTCAGGCCTAATCTTCAGCAATTGAGAATTGTTGTCGACGGTAAAAAAACAAAAGAATATGTCTGTACATCATGCATCCGCGCCGGTAAAATACAAAAAGCAATATAATTTTATTTTTAAAAATAAGAGGCGGATTTACTTAAATCCGTCTCTTATTTTTTTGCATGTTCCCTCAAATATTTTCTTATTCTGCTTCTCGCCTGCGCCGTAATTACTATCGACAGCCAATGTTCCGTAGGATGTATATTTTTTCTTACCAAAACTTCACAAATTTGCCCGCTCTTAAGTTTATAATCAAGCTGGACCATTTTACCGTTAACTTTCACTCCCATACATTTGTCTCCGATATCGCTGTGAACCGCATAAGCAAAATCCAAAGCCGTAGCTCCTTCTGGAAGTTTAATTGCATCACCTTTCGGAGTTGATATATATATCTGGTCAAAATTACATTCCGTTTTAATAGCGGTCAAAAATTCATCCGAATCATTTACGTCTTTTTGAGACTCTAAAATATGCTTTATAAATTCCAAATGATTTTCCATATTTGTCTGTTTGGCGGTTTTAAGGCAGTTAGCGTCAAAACTCTCTTTATATCTCCAGTGAGCGGCGATACCATATTCGGCTCTTCTGTGCATATCTTCAGTTCTTATCTGAATTTCTACAATAACTCTTTTATCGGAAATCAACGTAGTATGCAAAGACTGATACATATTTGCTTTTGGAACAACAATATAATCCGTAAATGAATTTTCAACCATTTGAAACTCTGACTGTATAATACTCAAAATAGCATAACAATGTTCTTCAGTATCCGTAATAATCCTCATCCCGAATAAATCCTGAATAGCAGAAAAAGGTTTTTCCTGACGCTGCATTTTTTTATATATTCCGTACAAATTTTTTGGTCTTGACGTAACTCTGAAATTTATATTCAACGGCGCAAGTTTTTCTTCTATTTGTTTTTTTACATCCTCAAGATTTTTTAAATTATTTTCTGTTCTTGCTTCCCATTTCGTCTTAATCTCATAATATTTTGCAGGCTGAAGCACTTCGAAAATCAAATCTTCAAGTTCGCTCTTCCACTTATATATTCCAAGCCTGTGGGCAAAAGGAGTATACAGGGTTAAAGTTTCCATGGAAATATCTTTTTGTTTGTCGGGAGGAAGAAATTTTATCGTTCGCATATTATGCAGTCTGTCAGCAAGTTTTATAATAATTACTCTCGTATCTTTTACTACGGCCAAAAGCATTTTACGCCAGTTTTCTGCCTGTGCGGTAACATGATCTCTGAATCTGTAAGAATTGATTTTTGTAACACCTTCAACAAGGGAGGTAATTTCAGAGCCGAATTCCTCTTTCAGTTCTTCCGATACGACAAGCGTATCTTCCAGTACGTCGTGCAGTAAAGCCCCGCATAAAGTAGAAACATCTAATTTAAGTTCCGTAAGAATTTTTGCAGTATTATAACAATGTGTAATATAAGGCTCACCGCTCGCTCTTCTCTGGCAATAATGAGCATTTGACGCAAAATTATAAGCCTTCTCAAGCAAAGCCAAATCCGCATCCGGAGAATATTCTTTAACAAGAGTTTTTAATTCTTCAATCATTTTAAATTAATACCCTCAGCGATACTAAATATTTTGAAATGTTTTCTTCATCCAATTTATATTTTTCTCCGGAAACCGACAACATAAAAGTTGATATATTCAACCCTATTCCGTAAGTGTATTTTAACTTTTCATTATCCGACAAAGAACTTCCCTGAGCGCCAAGTCTCAGACAAAGATAACTCGTAATATATTGTTCCAAACCTACACCGACAATATTTTCGTTGATATCTCCGAATCTGTAAAATTTCTTGTCAAAATCAAGCAACAAGCTGAAACTTTGAGTATTATAACCCAGTCCTGTTCTTATTCCGAAAGGCAGTTGGTCAAAATCATAATTTTCCCACCACATAAATCCGACTACATTTTCAAAATTTACTCCGAAAGTTAATCCGTAGGAAACAGGAGTCATAAAACCGATATCTACTGAAACTCCGTTTCCCGATGAAGTCTGCGCAAACGGAATCCCTGATATATAAGAACTTTCAGCCAATGTTCCGTATAAATAAGATATATTTAATCCCATAGCAGATCCGTTATCGCCTTGATTACCGGCTGAAATTGTTATCGCCTTGATATTTTCCTGCTTATTATACCAATCACTTCCGTCTGAAATTTCCACTTTGTTAGATGATAAAGTTCTCCAGGATAAAGCCCCCTGCCTTTGCGCCGCCGCAAAAGAATCAAAACCTATGTCTATAGGATCTGTCATATTTATTGCGTTCTTTAAAGCTCCGGATTCTCTTGAAACAGTAAATAACATTTCAGCCTGGATTTTTTCTTCCTGAATATAAGCAATAGATGCAGGATTATAAAATATGCCTTCCAAATTAGCAGGAACCGCAACTCCGGCCTGACCCATTGCAAAGCTTCTTGCGCTGACTGACACTGCATTATAACTGTTAGGAAGAGTCGGAGGTTTTTTTGCAAGAACAAAAGAACCCGCAAACATAAAACAAAAAATTAATAATAATTTTCTTTTAAACATTTTTTCCTTTACTGCATATTATATAATTTTGCATATATATTGTTTTTCTGCAGCAATTCGTCATGCGTTCCTATTTCGGCTACATTACCTTTATCTATAACTACTATTTTATCAGCTTTCTTAACGGTAGCAAGCCTGTGCGCAATTAAAATAACCGTTCTGTTCTTCATTAAATTTTCAATTGCTTCCTGAACCAGTTTTTCAGACTCGCTGTCCAAAGCCGAAGTCGCTTCGTCAAGAATCAATATAGGGGGATTTTTCAGCATTGCTCTGGCAATAGCAATTCTCTGCTTCTCTCCGCCTGATACTTTCATTCCTCTTTCGCCGACGACAGTATTATATTTATCATGCATTTTAGATATAAATTTATGCGCATTAGCCGCTTTTGCAACGGCTTCAATTTCCTCATCCGTTGTATCAAGTTTAGCATAAGATATATTATACTTTACCGTATCGTTAAACAACAAAACATCCTGTGAAACAACGCCTATTTGAGATCTCAGCGAATTAATTTTAAAATCCTGTATATTTTTACCGTCAATTAATATTTCTCCTGACTTAACGTCATAAAATCTTAACAGTAAATTTGCAATAGTAGTCTTTCCGGAACCTGAAGAGCCTACAAAAGCCACTGTCTTCCCGAAAGGAATTGTTATGTTAATTTTATTTAAAATTTGTTTCCCCGAACCGTAATCAAAAGAGACGTCTTTATAAACAATATCTTTTGAAAACTTCGGCATTTCGATTGCGTTTGAAGAATCAACAATTGTAGGTTCCTGATCCAAAATTTCAAAAATTCTCTCGGAAGCGGTGACCGCCTGCTGTATGCTGGAATTCACCTGTGAAAAATTCTTCAAAGGCTGATACATAGAAAAAACAGCTCCTAAAAAAGCGACAAAAGAACCTGACGACCACACGCCGTTAACAACATCTTTTCCGCCGAACCATAATACAATTGCAACTCCGAACGCCCCGAGGGTTTCCATTATAGGGCTTGATCTTGCGTCAACTCTAACAAGCCTCTGCTGTATCCCGTAATATTTCTCATTATCTTTTTGGAATCTAGTTTTTTCATGATTTTCCTGACAAAAAGCCTTGATTACCGAAAAGCCGCTCAGCATTTCCTGCAAAGAAGAATATATTTCAGCCATCTGAACCTGTCCTTCTTTCGAAGCTTTTCTCATTTTTCTGGCAAACTGTATCAAAGGCAAACTTACCAACGGCATAACAACAACTGTAATAAACGCAAATTTCCAGTGTAAATAAAATAAAACCCCGATCATAACTATTACGGTAAGTCCGTCTCTTATTATGCTTGGCGGAACTTTCAAAAGAGCCGTCTGTAAAGCATTGATATCATTTGTTACTCTGGACATAATTTTTGAAGAAGAATTTTTTACGTAAAAATCATGTGATAATGAAATAAGCTTCGTATATAATTCATTCCTGATAGTCTTAACTACATTTTGGGCAATATAATTCAAGAGATAGCTTCTTCCGTAATCTACAATTCCTTTTAAAGCAAAAAAAACAGGTATTAAAACGGCTACCAAATTCAACATATGCATATCTTTAGCTATAAATATCTTGTCAAATAAATTTTTAACAAGCCACATTGTAGCGCCCGTAAGTGCTGAAAAAATACCCATACAAATCATTGCCAGAAGAAATCTTGCTTTATAAGGTTTTATATAATTTATAAGCCTTTTATAATCCATTTGATTCTCCGTGTGCCAAAATTTTTTGTGCAACCCTTCTGCTGACGCCATTTTCTCCCAATTGATGCCTGAATTTCAACAATTCGGTTCTTGTCCTTTCATAATTTTCAGGTTTCATTTGTTTAATTAACGCATCCGCTATTTTTTCAGGCGTCGCATTATGCTGTATGTATTCGGGAACTATTTCTTTGCCGCTTAAAATATTCGCAAGAGTAATATATTTTATTTTTACTATAAGCCTGGCAAGCAGATAATTAGCCCACGATAATTTATACATAACTATCATAGGTATTCCCATCAATGCATTCTCAAGGCTTACCGTACCTGAAGGACATATCGCCGCATCTATTTTTTCCCTTTCGTTAAAATCATTCCCGCATCTCACTGAAATATAGCCGGGAACATGTTCTTTAATCTTTTCGAGAGAAAACAAAACAAACTCCGCGTTTATTTTATCCTTTAAAATATTTACCGCATCTATTATTACCGGCAAATGTCTTTGTATCGTATTTTTTCTGCTGCCGGCAAATAAGCCTATTGTTATTTTATCTGGAAGCGTTTTATCGATAACCGCTTCCGGAACTATATCAATCAAAGGATTTCCTTCAAAAGATGCTTTTATGCCTTCTTGTAAATATATTTCTTCTTCAAAAGGCAGAATAGGAAACACCATTGAAACATATTTAGCTATTTTCTTTATTCTTGATTTTCTTGACGCCCATATTTGAGGAGTTACATAATAATATACGGGAATTTTTAAACCATGCGCGAGTTTTGCAATATAAATATTAAATCCGTAGTAATCAACTAAAATGACTTTGCATATTTTATGCTCGGTCAAATATTTCTTTATTTCTTTAAAAACTTTTTTCAGAAAAAAATATTGTTTTACAGGAAAGAACCCGAAAGCATTGACATTAACAATGTCTTCAATAAAAATATCGGAATGTTTTTTTAATTCATCGCCGCCTACGGCAAATATCTTTGTTTTCTCAGAAATCTTTTTAATAGATTGCGCAAGATTACCTGCGTGAATATCACCGGAAATGTCTCCTGCCGAAATAAAAATAGATTCATTATTGTTCATCAATATATTTCCCTTATTATATATCAGAAAATTATATTGAATAATAAAAGAAATATCAACAAAAAAATACGCATGTGTTTCTAATTACTAAACTGCTTCCGAGATAAGATTTTCAATTTTTCTCAGTTCAAATTCAAGCTTTTTTGACTGCCCCATCTTTTTTAAAAGTTCATCTCTTAAATAACAATATGTTCCCTTTTTTTCCATATCCACTGCTTTAATATAATCACTTAAAGCTCCGTCATTATCTCCTATCAGCTCTTTAGCGCGTCCTCTCAAAGCATAAACAAACGCATGTTCCTGAATTTCAAGCGATTTTGTATAATCTTCTATAGCTCCCTTATAATTTTCCAGTATGAACCTTATATTTCCTCTATCTGCTTCCGCCAAATCATTTCTCATAGTTTTTTCATATAAGTTTGATCTCACAAAATAATAAGCTCTTTTTTTATCAAGACTTATCGCTTCGGTATAATCAGATAAAGCCCCGTCATCATCATTCATAAGCTCTTTTGTTTGCCCGCGCAAAATATATACCGATGAATTCTTGTCAAGTTCCAATGATTTCATTAAATTATTTAAAGATTCCTGATAATTCCCGAGGAAGAAATATGCCTGACCTATTCCCGCATAAGCGTCAGCCGATTCTTTTAGAGACAATGCTCTCTTAAAATCATCTACGGCTCCGTCATAAGCCTGAATTTTAAGCTTTGAATTGCCTCTGCTTATATAAATATCCGCATTTTCTTTTATATTTAAAGATCTGGTAAAATCAGCAATGGCGCTTTCATTCAAATATGCGCCCTTAACTATTTTTAAGTAGCCCTTATCAGCCTCAGCAAGATCATGCTTGCCTGTTTTTGCATATAATTTGCCCCTTTTTTCATAAAGAACTTTCAAATTGTTTTTCGCCTTGAAATCATTCACCTTTTTTTCCAACTCTATAGCCTGTGTATAATCTTGCAGCGCCTGCTCATTATTATTCAAAAAAATTTCATTAAGATTTCCTCTTTTGAAGAAAACAGAAGCGGTTTCCTGCATAGACAATGATTTTGTATAGCTCTCCAAAGCATTTTTATAATCTCTGAGTTCCTGCTCGGATTCTCCAAGAAATTCATATAGATCTGCCGTTTCTAAGAATTTCAACTGCTCCAATATAAAAGTTTTAACCTCTTCATAATGCTTTATTTTTAACATGGCGTTTATTTTCTTTATTACCGCTTCTTTGCTGTTTTTTATTTTCAAAGATTCGCTGAAATCTTCTGCAGCGCCGGAATAATCTTTTAATTTATATCTTATATCTCCTCTTTTCAGATACACTTCCGGATTTTTTTTAACTTTTAAAGACATTGTATAGTCTTCCAAAGCTCCTTTCATTTTTTGCATCTGCATTTTCGTTTCCGCTAATTTTACATATACATCTGCATTTTTTTTAATTGATAATGATTTTGTGTAGTCTTCAACCGCTTCTTTAAAATCTTTCATTATAAGTTTAGTATCGGCTCTGAGTTCATAAAGTTTACTGTCTTCTTTTCCATCTAAAGCTTTTGTAAAATTAATAACCGCTTCGTTATAATCTGAATTAAGTAAATCTATGTATCCGTTATCTGCGGCAGATAAACTTGTTTCTTCCAATTCCGCATAAAGTCTTGCCCTTAACTGACGGTAAAACTCATTGTCTTCAATTTCTATGGCTTTAGTGTAATCATCCAAGGCTTCTTCATATTTTTCAAGTATTTGATATGTCTGTCCTCTTAATGCATAAATATATGCATTCTGCATGATCTTCAAAGCTTTTGTAAAATCTTCTGCGGCAGATTTATAATCTTCAATTTCAAAATATGTTTCTCCTCTAAGAGCATAAGCGAAATCTGTCTTTTCTATTTTCAAAGAATCGCTGAAATCACTTATTGCATAATCATATTTTCTGAGCAAAAGCCATGCTTTCCCTCTTTCAATATATGCTTCCGGCGTTATTTTTATATTAAGAGACTTTGAAAAATCATCTATTGCTCCCTTGTAATTGCCGAGTTCAAATTTGGATTTTCCCCTGCCTGTATAGATATCAGGCGTTTTTTCGATTTTTAACGCTTTTGTATATTCCATCATAGCTTTGTAATAATCCGCTATGGCAAAATATTGTTTCGCATTTTGCGCATACTGCATTTCTTCTGTTATTAAAGGTTCTTCGGCTAAAGATATTGAAATAAAAAAGGAACAAAAAGATGCCGCTACGCAAAATAAAAATATAAATTTAGAAAATACTTTCATTTTATTTAATCCTTTAATATTTTTTTAACGAAAAAGTCTTATATTAGATTATATTGAATAACATATTGTTTTTCAATATAAATTTGAGAAATTTTTGTAAAATTTTCAAAATTTACCGTAACATAAATATTCACATTTTGTGTTACGATATAAATAAAATGACGGCGAACCGGATAATCCGCACGATTCGCCGTCATATTTGTTCAATCAATTCTAAAATTTAATATCTATGCCGCTGTAACCTGTAATACCTGACATCGGATATTCGTAGCTTAATTGGTATTTCTCATTTGTCAAATTATCGCATTTTGCCCAAACGGAAATATTTTTGGTTATTTGATAATCAGCTTTTACATCAACCAAGCAATAATCGTTCATATAATTTCTATTTTCATTCATGATTGTTGTAACATAAGAAACACTGGCTGCTACTTTCAATGCTTTTAAAGGAATAACAGTGAGCGTATAATTAATATTATGCATCGGTTCATAAGTCAAATCTCTTTTCAGTTTTGTGTCTTCTGCTCTTAAATATGTATAATTTAATTTGTGTTTGATTTCTTTAGACATATCATAAGCACACTCAATTTCATAACCGTACTGCCTTGATTCAGCAACATTTTGAGCCTGAGATATCCATCCGCTCACTACAACGTTTTGAATTAAATTTTCAGTTGTAATATAAAATCCTGTCAATGCCGCTGAAAAATTATTTTTTGAATATTCTACTCCTATGTCGCTTGATACTCCTTTTTCCGGTTTAAGATCAGGA
>JBAYZJ010000042.1:0-10528 GCA_041672565.1 Endomicrobiaceae bacterium | reverse complement strand
AAGGTTTTGAAATTTATTTGGAAACAAACGGAACTCTCAGCGGGCAATTAAGCAAAATATTAGATTTATGCGGCATAGTGTCAATGGATATAAAATTTAAATCCGCCTGCGGAAAAGATTTATTACTGCAGCATAAAAAATTTTTAAACCAGGCTGCAAAAAAATCTTTCGTTAAAACCGTAATCACAAAATCAACAACAGCCGATGAATTTAAAAAAGCCGTTAAGCTTGTTTCGGATATATCACGGGATATTAAGTTTGTTATACAGCCGTCAGACAATGAAAAAACCGTAAACAAAAAAGTTTTTGAATTCTATGCTTTAGCGTCTTCAAAATTAAAAGACGTCAGAATACTTCCTCAGCTTCACAAAATTTGGAAAATAAGATAAGAGAGTTTTTTATGACTTTACACAAAAAAGAATTAACTTCTTTCGGAAATAAATTTATTAAAATACTGAATGAATGCGAATTTATTGCATCATTTGACGATTCTTCTTTCAGAGATTATCTGCTTCAGATATCGGTAAAAAACAAACTTATCAATTTAGGAAAAATAAATATTTATTATAAACCGTCAAAAAAATCTTTTTCACTCCTGACATCAAATATCAAAGATTCACAAGCGGTAGAAACAATCAATAAATGCTGGGATACCGCAAATAATTTTGAAACTTTCTCTCAAGATTCAGGGATATATGAAGTTTTTGTAGACGGATCATATATCAACGGAAAAACAGGATACGGAGCGGTAATCTTTTCAGGAGAAAAAAAAATCAAAGAATTTTCCGGTAATCTCAAAGATACGTCAACAAGACAGTTTGGAGGAGAACTTTATTCCGTAATGCAAGTCTTGAAATGGTGCAATAAAAACGGTATTAAAAAAATAAGAATTAATTATGATTATCTTGGCATAGAATATTTTCCTGCCGGGAAATGGAATCCGAAAAATCAGCTTGCAGTAGAATATAAACAAACGGTTTTATCTTCGGGAATAGAAATTATTTGGAGAAAAATTGACAGCCATACCGGAAACAAAAAAAATGACATAGCCGACAAACTGGCAAAAGCCGGAGCTGCTGCGATATAATTTACTTTTTCATTAAAATATCTGAAGCCGTCATTACGGCTTTATAATAATCCGCAAGTTTTTTATGTTCCTCAGTCTGATCCGACGGAGACAATTTCTTAGTTTTCGTATTAAAATCAAAAGATTTAAAAGTCTTATCGGTAAAATTATATTCTATTGCAATATTGTCTTTTACAGCCAAACCTGCAATATTTAAAGATACATTATCATTAATATTTATTAAATCATTACCGACAGAAGTATAATCGGCATTCGACAGAGACAATCCGTATAAAGTCGGCATAATGTCCATATGAGAACCGTTTACGGCAGTATTTATTTCTTTACTTTTTAATTTTTGAGGAATATATAAATAGAAAGGAACGGCATATCTCACAAACATATCTTCCGGAGAATAATTAGAAAGCTCCCTTAAATTGTGATCTCCTGTTACGGCAATAATAGTATTCTTTCCAAATTCCGATTCTTTGACTGCCGAAATAAACTTTGCAAGCTCCATATTTGCAAATTGATACAGCTCAAAAATAGCCTTATTGTTAAAATCTTTTGAGGACATCATTCCCTTTATCTGCTGAGGAATTTCCAAAGGAAGAGGACTATATCCGTCGGGTCTTTTATAAGGAGGATGCGTCCCGGTAGACATCGCAAAAATAAATTTAGGTTTATTTGACGATTTGTCTTCAAGCTTTTCTTTTAATAACTCAAAAAACTGGGCATCGTTTATCCCCCATGCGTGTTTATCTTTCGCTTTTACTTTTATATTACCTTCTCCGACTATTTCGTCAAAACCCTGCACTTTAAAAAATGACTCCAAATCTCTCCATGTCATACTGCCGCCGTAAAGAGCAATCGAATCATATCCGGCTTTCTTATAAGGCAAAACGGCCGAATTCGGGAAAAGCCTGAACGCATCCTTAGTTTGCGTAATCTGATTAACAAAAGGCCTTTGAGGAATATTAAGAATTATTGACTCAATACCGTGTATGGTAATAAAACCTGCCGGTAAAAAATTATAAAAAACGGTATCGTTTTCAAAATGTTTTTTTAAATCGCCCAAAACGTTAAACTTCGGGCTGTCTTTTAACACAGGCAGTTCCCCGAATCCTTCCATAACAATCAAAATAACATTTGGTTTTATACGTTCCGCAGTTTTATTTTCTCCCGTTTTTTTATGAAAACAGTCGGGAATAGTCTGTTTGTCAGCATTAAAACTTAAAAACCGCAGGTCATTAAGTATCTGTTCCTCTCCGGGATACCCAAAAACATCTTTTAAGTTCATTTTATTATTTGCATTCTTAATTTTGAAATAAACCGTATCCGCAAGAGGATGCACAGGATTTATACATAATTTATTGATAAAATAATCAGGTGAAATCTGCGAATAAAAAATACCTAAAGGGAACATAGAGAAAGAGCCTCTGGCAACAACAAAATTAAGCGTTATTATCATTAATACTATTAACGCTTTTGTCGATTTTTTCCAATACAAAGTATTGATTATTCTCTCGTTGAACTTCAGTTCTTTATATGTAAAATAACATACCTTATTTATAACAAAGCAAAGCAGACCGAAAATAATAAGAGCGATATAGAGTCTGTAATCGGCTGCTATCGTCTTAATAAGAGCTATGGTATCGTCTTCGAAAATACCGAATATCAACAAATTGTAGTGATCTTTAAAATATGAAAAAAAACCGAAATCCACAAATATAACCAAAAACAATAATGAAAATATAAGAGTATAATAATAACGGAAAAGCGATATTGAAAATCTGAATATAGAATAGCTTTGGAGCAGTAAACAAAGTATTAAAATAAGAGTGACCGGAGCATTGATATAAGCCATTATTGACATATCAAACCGCAGACCCATAAAAAATGCTTTTAGAACATATATTTTTGATGCGCTTAAAACGGAAAAATCGCCGAAATAAAAAAGAAAAAACAGCCTGTAAAGCGTCATTAAAAAAATTATAAAAAGATTTACCGGTATTAGTATTAAAAAGCTATTAAAAACTAAGTTAGAATTAAACCGCTCTTCCATATTTTGAATTATAGCATTAAAAACCGCTTATTTCAATTTAGACAATTTCCTGCGGTAGAGATAAAAACCGGAAGCTGCCAGAAAAATCCATGAAAACAACGACACAAAAAAACCAACCGTAAAAGATACAGGAGCATATTCAAATCTTATTCTGTGAATACCCTTATCTATCGATACGGCTCTGTAAATATAATTTGCCGGTATTATTTCATATTTTATTTTTTTATTGTCAATATCATAAGCTTTCCAGCCTTTCTCATAATTACCGCTTATCATAATAACGGCAGGTTCGCTGGTCTTACATTCAATTTCAATCTCATTATCGTTCAATGATAAAATATTGACTTTATTACAGCCTTGTTTTGAAGGCTTATACACAGGTTCTTTTTCAAGAACAACGGTATTGAGAAAATCAAAATCTTTATCAAATAAAATCGAGAACGTCTTTTCCTTATCAGGCTCAACTATATAATTATAAAAAACATTCACTCTTTTCAGCATTTCAACATTATACTGCGACACTCTTTCGGTATTGTCGTCAATAACATATTTGCACCTAAGCATACCGAAAATATTTTCGACATCCGCGTCTGGCTCTTCCAGATGCTTTATAAAATCAAGATAATTTTTTAAAACATCCGACGTTGTGCCGAAAATATTTTCATAATTATATTCCAGCGAATATTTCTCGTTTGAAAAATAGCGGACGTCATCATTTTTTAAAAGAACTTTCATCCTTTCATGCTTATAATGATTGTTAAAGAAAAAAGGTTTTGCATAATCTTTTACGAATATTACCGGCTGTATAACTGCAAAAAACAGTATTATCATACTCGCAACAGCATATTTTTTAAAAAACAATAATACGGAAAAAAGCAAAGTAAAATATCCGGTAAATAAAATTTGTTTTGAAAATAAAGATGATACCGAAGCATCTTCTGCAAAAAACCCCGTAATTAAACCGGACAGTTTAACATTAAAAAATATCATAACAAGAGCGGAAATTAGTACCGCACAAATAAAATACTTGTTAATTTTAAAATCTTTTGAGATAAGTTTTTTGACTCCGCATGATAAAATCGGCAACATAAGCACAGCTATGAAAAAATTCATTTTTATAGGACTTCTGAAGTTGTTAAAAAGAGGAATTACCGAAGCGGATATGCTTGATATTACGTGATGATATGTCAGCATATACAGCAATGATACAAGTATAATATATTTTAGACAATTCTTTTTTAAATTATTAAATATTCCTATAAAAATAATAAAAAGGTTGAATAAACCTATATATATCGCCGTTTCCCAAAAATAATAATTTGTCAATTCGGTATATCCGGGAAAAATAAGCGTAACTAAATGAGACAAATCCGACTTTATAGACACATGCTGCAGTATGCCCGAGATCCTAGCTCCCTGCAAATAAAAATCTATGCTCGGAAGCAATTGAACTGATGACAAGCCCAAAGCTATAAAATAGGAAGAAATCAAAGTTATCAATGCTGTCTTATTAAGACAAAAAAATAAAACATACATAAAAGAAACTATGGCTGTATAATAAACATATTGAAAATGTCCGGCAAAAATTTGAAGAGCAATAACAACGGAAACGGGAATAATAAACTTGTAACTTTTCTTTTCAAAAGATTTATCATACAAAAACAATAGCAAAGGAAACCATGCCATGGTAATTATATTCGATAAATGTCCGGCAACGGCATGCATATAAAAACTTGCGCTGAATACCGATATTACTGCCGTATATACGGAGATAAATTTATTTTTTATTTTATTGTCTATCCATAAAAAAACAGAAAAAGACAAAATAAAAAAATGCAGAAAAAAAGACCAGTTTATAGCCTTGCTTATAGGTAAAATTAAAAAAATAATATTTAAAGGATAACATGTCGCCGTTTCAGAATTTGCAAAAAAAGGATGTCCTGAAAAAATTTTAAGCGTCCATAATGGAACTACTCCGGAAAGAAGACTGTCTGCTACATACTGCCTTATATTTATATAGTAATTTAAATCTTTCAAATCGAATTTTGAAAAATAGCAGCCCGCCGGCGCAAATATTATATCGGAATGCAAAACCAATATAATAAAAAAAAGAATTAAAGCTATATGAAAATAATTTAATTTTTCAAAAAATTTCTGCATCTTATTTCCGCAAAGCGTTTAAATATATAATTTTTGACGCGCTTTCAATTACAGACAAATATAAACATGCTTCTCCCAAAGTTTTTCCTCCTGCAAAAGCTCCGTGTCCTTTCACAAACGCCGCTTTATATTTTAATATAAGTTCGGGTATTTTTGCGGCAACTTCCGACGAACAGATAGTCTCATCGCAAGACAGCACCGGCACCTTAGGCAAATATAAAGAGCCCTCGGAATCCACAGGCTCTATAAAGTCATTGCTTAAAGACAAAACCGTTGCATAAATCGTATGAGCATGCGCAACCGCTTTAATGTCAGGATTACTTAAATATATAGATCTGTGCACCGCAACCTCAACGGAAGCTTCTTTGTCTTTAATATCATCATTAAGATTAACGCTTACTATATCTTTTTCAGTAAGATAAGCAAGCATAACTCCGTGTTTTTTTATGAGAATGCTGTCGCCTGTTCTGACGCTTATATTGCCTGAATGCGAATGATTAAGTCCCTGCTCATACAATATTTTGCCAAACTTCATTATTTCGTTAATTATATCTTTATCCATAATTTTACCTACCATGTTTTAGATTTTTCAAGTATGTAAACCGTAACTTCTCTGTGCATCCACGATTGTTCTTCTTTATGATTATTTACGCCCAAATCTATTCTGTTGCCTATAATTGCAGAACCGGTATCTCCCGCATAAGCATATCCGTATCCGGAGACATAAAGTCTTGTCCTTAAAGGTATCACTTTAGGATCAACGGCGACTATTCCTCTCTGCATTTTCTGCCCTAACCGGGTTATGGTTCCGTCCCGCCATGCAAGAGGATCTCCGGGATAGTAAGCCGTAGCTATCATTTTTATTCTCTTTGCTTTAGACAAATCATAAATTTTTTCCGGTTCATTCCCGTTTTTTAAAAGAACAAGTCTGTAAAAAGTTTTAGAAACGGTTTTTTCACTGTCATAAACAGCGCTGTGAAAAATATTGTCATAGTAAATTTCCGTAATATCGTAATCCGTATTTTTCACTATTCCTTTTTGAAGTTCGACTTTTCTAAGATTTGAATTATACACTTTTCTCCAAACAGGTCTGAAAGATGATTGTTTTGAGGCTTTTGCCTTAATTTTTTTGACTCTCGCTATTTTGACAACCGTATCAGGATTAACGGTTTTATTCAAATCAGCATACACAACATCATCAGCATTCAGAGTTATATTTTGTTCGTTAAGAAGATCGCCGAGGATTCTGGTTTTGTCATAAGGTACGGATATAAGTTTATTATCAATCAATATATAGAAATTCTCAGGAATGAAAGAAGTATTATCCAATACAAATAATAACAGAAAAGCTACACACGGAATGTATAAAAGTCTTAGTGTTTTTTTTGTTTCAATTCTCTTCATATTCATCCAAATACGGTCTGGCTCTGAATGAAACATCTATTGATTTTGCTATTTGTTCGACTTTTGATACGTCTAAACCCGGCAATTCAACGGCAGTAAGAACTACAAGAGGAATATAGTCTTTTGCAAGTTTTGCAAAATTAATTATTTCGTCAAATGACTCTTCTTTGAACATAGGATTATTTAAACGATTATGTTCATGAGCATTAGTTCCGTTTAAACTTACGGAAATAACGTCAACAAGTCCTTTAAGCTCAGGCAATATGTTTTTTTTATGGTATTTATTCGCAAGTCCCGCCGTATTTATTCTTACTTTGGCGTTTTTTGATTTAAGCCATGAAGATATTTCTTTAACTTCTTCAAGCCTTATCAAAGAGTCTCCGTATCCGCAAAAAATAATTTCTTTATATTTTGAAGGATCCCCTATAGAATCTATTACTTCTTTTACGGTAGGTTCTTTATCAAGTTTTAAAGAATGTCCTCTGAAATATCCGGACCACTTTTGTTTCATGCAATAAGGACAAGCCATCATACAGCGGTTAGTTATATTTAAATATAAACTGTCAAGATATTGATAAGACAAAGTATTCATTTTCAGCTCCTTAAATTAAATAAATTCACGGCATTAGAAGTGGTCGCATTACAAACATCTTCAAAAAGCATTCCTTTTATTTCGGCAATTTTTTTTGCGATTTCCGTTACATAATACGGTTCATTTCTTTGTCCTCTGTATAATTGCGGAGCTAAATAAGGACAATCTGTTTCCACCAAAAGTTTTTCTATCGGAACATTGGCTATAACATCTTTAAGTTTATCAGACTTCGGATATGTGCAAGGACCGTCTATTCCTATCAAAAAGCCCATATCCAAAACTTCTTTCGCTTCCGAAAGAGTCCCTGAAAAACAATGTATCACGCCTTTAGGCATTTCATTTAAATTTCTCAAAATTTTCAGCATATCATCGTATGCCGACCTGCAATGAATACTTACCGGTTTATTTATTTCGACGGCAAGCTCCATCTGTTTTATAAAAACCTGCTTTTGTATATTTTTAGGAGAATATTCATAATGATAGTCCAATCCTATTTCGCCTACGGCAACACATTTTTTATCTTCCAACAGCTTTTTCATCTCATTGAAAACTTTATCATTGAATTTTGAAGCATCCTGCGGATGAATGCCGAACATTGAAAAAATATTTTCTTTTTTTGACAATTCGAAAACTTTATCCCAATTTTCAGGTTCACAGCCCACTTCTATTATATATTTTACTCCGCCGGAGAAAGCTCTTGCCAGAGTCTCTTCTCTGTCATTGTCAAACTTTTCATCGCATGTGTGAGCATGGGAATCTATAAGCATATTAAGTCTCCGTTATTTCTTTTCCAAATCTATTCTGGGAAACAATATTTCAAATTTACCCAAAGACGCACCTTTTGGAGAAAAGCCGTTGAGCGGTAAAAGCTTATCGGCAAAATATCTTTCTGCCGTATCGTTTACATTGTCTGCAGCGCCGTTTAACTCCCATATTTTTTGTGAGATTGTCGGCATAAAAGGTATTAAATATAAAGCTATTAAATCCGTTGCCTGAAAATAGCAATACATACATTTTGCAAGTTTTCCGGTATCTGTTTTTGCAAGTTTCCAAGGAGCGTCATTTTCTATCTGCTGGTTAATTAAAGTAATTGCGTTTTGTAAAATTTCAGCCGCTCTGTTGAACTGCATATTTTCCAGAGCCTGTCCGTATCCGTCTTCCATTATTTTCATTACATCTTTTGTTAATTTGTCTTCAACCGAACAATCAGGAACTTTGCCTTCAAAATATTTCTCGGCCATCTTATTTGTTCTTGAGACCAAATTTCCAAGATTATTGGCTAAATCAATATTATATTTATGAGCCAACGCCTGAATTGAAATATCTCCGTCAGGACCGAAAGGAATAAGAGAAACAGCCAAATATCTTGTAGGATCTACTCCGAACTTTTCAACAAGTTCTGCGGGAGTTATAACGTTTCCTATTGTTTTTGACATTTTTTCGCCGTTAATGGTAAAAAAACCGTGGGCATAAACTTTTTTATGAACGGCAATTCCGGCTCCCATAAGAATTGCAGGCCATATTACGCTGTGAAACCATAAAATATCTTTCGCCATCAAATGGATATCCGCAGGCCAGTATTTTTCAAAAAGAGTCTTATCGTTTTTATAACCTATCGCTGAAACGTAATTAATCAACGCATCAATCCAAACATATACGGTCTGACTGTTGTCAAACGGCAAAGGAATCCCCCAGTCGAGAGCAGCCCTTGAAATACTTATATCTTCCAAACCGAGTTTTAATTTTCCGAGTATTTCATTTCTTCTTGTTTCGGGAAGTATTTCTATATGCTGAGGATTTTGAGGATTTTCAATCATATCAATTAATTTGTCGTTAAAAGAAGATAATTTAAAAAAATAATTTTCTTCCGACTGAACTTTTGGCGGTTTTTTATGGTCAGGGCAGCAGCCGTTTTCGTCAAGATCTTTTTCCGAAATGAATTTTTCACAGTGAATGCAATATAAACCTTCATATTTTTTCTTATATATCAACTGCTTATCATAAAGAATCTGCATTATCATTTGAACGGTATCTTCATGGATTTTATCGGTTGTTCTTATAAAACCGGAATAATCGATATCCAGCAGTTTCCATGCTTCTTTAAAATGTCCGCTCATTTCATCGCATAATTCTTTAGGCGTTATTTGTTTTACCTGCGCAGACTGGCATATTTTTGCCCCGTGTTCATCAGTGCCTGTCAGAAAAAAAACATCAAAACCCTGAAGTTTTTTCCATCTGGCAACTATATCCGTTGCAATCGTAGTATACGCATGACCTATATGAGGTTTGTCGTTTACATAATAAATAGGCGTTGTAATGTAATACTTTTTCATGTCAATTCCTTGGTATTGTGATTGTTTTATTTAGTATATCAAAATTTATTTTTTTAAAATAGTTTTATATAAAAACCTGAAAACACTAACCTGCTTTCATTTCTTCTGTTTTTCTTCAGCCCATGATTTTCTTATATATAAAGGCTCTATATCCTTATATGATACGCCCTCTTTCTCCGAAGCGATAACTGCAAGCGTTGAGGCTCTCGGGAAATTCAGATATGACATTAAATTTACAGATTGTTTCCCAAATTCTTTTGAAAAGATTTTTTTATAAATTTCAGCGGCATTACCGGTTATTACTATGTCATTTTTATATTTTTTATATTTCTTTATAAAATTTTTTACGGATATTATAACAATTCTGCCGTTTTGTTTTATGTAAAGTTCCTCTCTCAAAGCGTCTATCGCCGCTACAATTCTTATATTCCTTATTCCCGTATTCGCTTCCAAAACCGACAAAGTATCTAAAGAAACAACGGGTTTGTTTAAAGTCTGGGAAAGCGTTTTTACGACAGTCATCGCGACTCTTATGCCGGTAAAACTTCCGGGACCGCTTGAAACGGCAAATTTATCTATATCTTGTAAGTCCCATCCAACATCTTTTAGAATTCTTTTTATAATAGGAACCAGCATCTCAGAATGTATTTTCCCGGCGTTATAGAAACTTTCAGCAATAACTTTAGAGTTATCGCTGATTGCCACGCTTAATGATTCTCCTGAAGATTCTACAGCCAAAATTTTCATAAATATCTCTTTATTTTTATTTTTCTTCCGTCATTAGTATAGTCAATATTTACTTCCCATCTTTTTTTTATATTATAGTGTCTTATTCTGTCACTCCATTCTATAAAAGAAATTCCGTTCCCGAACAGATATTCGTCAATTCCGAGATCGAAAACATTGTT
>JBAYZJ010000041.1:0-10807 GCA_041672565.1 Endomicrobiaceae bacterium | reverse complement strand
AAAAACTCATGGGGTTTTATTTTTTGGATAGCCCTGTTTGTTATATTGTTGTCTTTTATGCAGGCGTCTAGAAAAAAAGGGAATCAGGAAGATATTCCGTATTCTTCTTTTAAACAAAGCGTTAAAGAAGGGAAAGTTATAAATGTTGTGGTTTCTCCTACAATGATAGAAGGAGAATATACTTCTGCCGACGGTAAAATCAAGAAATTTAAAACAATTCCTCTTGACGATCCGAAACTGGTTGAAGATATGGAAACAAATAAAGTCCAGCAGTTTGCCGGAAAAAGCCAAAACGGATGGATCGGACCTCTTCTTATGAGCTGGGGTCCTATAATATTGCTGATAGTATTTTGGTTATGGATGATAAAAGGCATGCAGGGCGGCGGAAGACAGGCTATGGCTTTCGGCAAAAGTAAGGCGAAACTTGCAAGCGACGATAAAACAAAGGTTACTTTTAAGGATGTCGCCGGCTGCGGAGAAGCAAAGGAAGAATTGCAGGAAATTATTGAGTTTTTAAAAAGTCCTGCAAAGTTTCAAAAACTTGGGGGAAAAATACCTAAAGGAGTTTTGTTGTTTGGCTCTCCGGGAACAGGAAAAACTTTGCTTGCCAAGGCGGTCGCAGGCGAAGCCGGCGTTCCTTTTTTCTCTTCAAGCGGTTCGGAATTTGTTGAAATGTTTGTAGGAGTCGGAGCATCAAGAGTAAGAGATTTGTTTGAGCAGGGTAAAAATAATGCTCCTTGCCTTTTGTTCGTTGATGAAATAGATGCAGTTGGCAGACATAGAGGCGCAGGCATCGGCGGCGGACATGATGAAAGAGAACAGACGTTAAATCAACTTTTGGTTGAAATGGACGGTTTTGATACAAAAGAAGGCGTTATAATAATTGCGGCTACAAACAGACCGGACGTATTAGATCCCGCTTTGTTAAGACCGGGCAGATTTGACAGACAGGTAGTAGTTCCTAGTCCGGATCTTAAAGACAGAGAAGAAATTTTAAATGTCCATGTAAGAAATATAAAAATATCAAAAGACGTTGATTTAAACGTCATTGCCAGAAGAACTCCTGGTTTTGTCGGAGCAGATTTGGCAAATCTTGCAAATGAAGCAGCTCTTCTTGCCGCAAGAAAAAATCTTGATTCCGTCGGTATGAAAAATTTTGAAGAAGCAATAGACAGAATAATCGCCGGTCCTCAGAGAAAATCAAGATTGATATCGGATAAAGAAAAAAGCATAATCGCATATCATGAAGCGGGTCATACGATAGTCGCAAAGGTTATTCCTAATATGGATCCGGTGCATAAAGTTTCGATAGTTCCTAGAGGCCCTGCTCTCGGCTATACTCTTCAGCTTCCTTTGGAAGATAAATTTCTGACTTCAAAAACTGAAATAGAAGGCAGGCTTGCCATTCTCCTCGGCGGAAGAGTTGCCGAAGAACTTATTTTTCAGGAAATAACCACAGGCGCCCAGAATGATATTGCAAGAGCTACCGAAATAGCCACAAGAATGGTTATGGAATTCGGCATGAGCGACAAAATAGGAACAATCGCGCTTGGAAAAGAAAATGAGGAAGTTTTTTTGGGGCGTGATATTTCAAGAAGCCAGAAGCATTCGGATAAAACATCCGAATTAGTTGATGAAGAGATAAAAAATATAATAACAAAGGCAAAAGAAAAAGCAAGAAAAATTTTACAGGATAATGAAGACAAATTAAAATATCTCGTAGAAATGCTTATAGAGAGAGAAAATCTTAACGGCGAAGAAATTGAAACAATAATGAAAGGCGGCAAGCTTAAGCCGAGGGAAATTATTGTTTCGGATCAAAAAGAAGAAATCAAGGAAGAAGCGAAAGAATCTGCGGGTGAAAAGCAGGCTGATGAGCAAAAATCCGCTGAAGAGACTGCGGCAAAAGAGTCTGAAGATTCTTCCGAAGATAAAAAAGGAATTGTCGGTAAATTTAAAAAAACAGTCTATCCGAAAAGCATTCGTGACGCGGCTAAGCAGAACGAGCTGTTTGATAAGATAGGAAAAGAAGATAAAAATGAAGAAAATAAGTAGAAAATATGACAGAAAAAAAGTACGTATGGCAGTGCAGATGATGCTTGAAGCTTTTGGAGAAGATACTTCAAGGGAAGGTATAAAAAGAACGCCTGAAAGAGTTGCCGAATTTTACGAGGAAATGCTTTCGGGCAACAGCGTAGACATTAAAAAACTTATACCCGTACATTATGAAACCGAAGAACATGAAGAAATAGTAATAGTAAAAGATATTCCCGTTTATTCAATGTGTGAGCACCATTTACTTCCGTTTTACGGAAAGGTTCATATTGCGTATCTCCCGAAAAAAGACAGAATAGTCGGCGTGTCAAAATTAGTAAGAGTTGTGGAAGCTTTTTCACACAGATTACAGCTTCAGGAAAGATTGTCCAAACAAATAGTCGATACCATAATGGAAACCGCAAAGCCTAACGGCGCAATGGTTGTAATAGAAGCCGAACATTTATGTATGACTATGAGAGGCGTTAAAAAACCGGGGTCTAAAATGGTTACTTCCGCTATAAGAGGGATCTTTTTAAAAGACGCCAGAACAAGAGCGGAAGCACTTTCTTTATTCAGGTAAAAAATGATTGTAAGAAAAACCAAAGCGAACAATATTAATGACGCTTTAAAACTTATCAAAACGACCGGATGCGATGAGTACGTCCACGATAAGCTTGCCTCAAAAATGCTGTCGGGCGTTATTATTATAGACGGTATAAACAATAAAGCCGCTAATATTTTGAAACAGGATGCTTTGTCGTGCGGAGCGGATGCCGTTATAAGTTCGGATATTTCTAAATTTAAACCCGGGAAATCAAGAGCCGTCATTTGCGCTACGCTTAATCAGGCAGACAAACTGTCTGATAAACTTAAAGAACAGCCTTTCGGTCTGAAAGAACTTTCTTTAAAAATTAGAGAAATAAACAAAAAACAAAAAAAGAGAAAAATTCTTTGCGGTAAAAAAAAGATAATATTAAATGATAAAACTCTCGTAATGGGAATTATTAATCTTTCTCCGGATTCTTTTTTCGGAAACGGAATAAAAGATACGGAAGAAGCGGTCAATGCTGCATGCGAGATGGAAAAAGACGGAGCCGATATTATAGATGTCGGAGCCGAATCAACAAGACCGGGTTCGGAACCCGTATCTGTAAAAGAGGAAATTTTAAGAATAACAAAATTTTTAAAAATTTTTACAAAGAGAACAAAACTCCCGATATCTGTAGATACTTATAAACCGGAAGTCGCAAACGCCGCTATGCAGGAAGGCGCGAATATTATAAATGATATATATGCTTTGACATATAACAAATCCAAAATGGCGGAAGTTGCGGCGAGACACAATGCCGGCGTAGTCTTAATGCATATGCAGGGAACGCCTGCGACTATGCAGAAAAATATAAAGTATGAAGATCTTATCTTAGAGATATTCCGGTTTTTATCGCAGCGTGCCGATTTTGCTTTGCAAAAAGGTATAAAAAAAGAATCGATAATTCTTGATCCGGGAATCGGTTTCGGAAAGACAGTTGAAGATAACTTATTGATAATAAAAAAATTAGAGGATTTTAAATCGCTTAATTATCCTTTGCTTATGGGAATATCAAATAAAAGTTTTTTGGCAAAGGTTGCGGATATATCGGAGTTGAAAGAAAGGTTAATTCCAAGCCTAACGGCGTCGGCATTGTCCGTTATCAACGGGGCGGATATAATAAGAGTTCATAATGTAAAAGAGACGGTTTTATCGTTAAAAGTTGTGGAAGCTTTGAGGAGAATATAATGGATATAGTATCCATGATATGGTCGCAGTATGTTGTAAATATTTTAGACATACTTATAGTTTCTTATATTTTTTACAGAATTTTATTAATAATCAGAGGAACAAAAGCGACGCAGGTCGTTTTCGGGCTGGTAATACTTTTGTTTGTAACCATTGTGGCAAAAGATGTTCTCCATCTCAGAACTCTGTCATGGCTTTTGGAAAAATTTTGGGTTACGGCAGTTATAATTTTAGCCGTAGTTTTCCAAAGCGAAATACGTTACGGTCTTGCAAAGCTCGGAAGTAAATTGTCCTATTACGGTAATCATAACAATGCCAATATGCAGACAAATTTTCTTGAAGAAATCAGCGATGCGGCTATAGAAATGAGTAAATCGAGGACAGGGGCTCTAATTGTTTTGGAAAAAGATATGGGACTTAAAAACTATACGGATACAGGCATTAACATTGACGCTAAAATTTCTCAGGAATTAATTCTTGCCATATTTCAAACGAAATCGCCGATACATGACGGTGCTCTTATAATTCATGATGAAAGGCTTCATTCCGCAGGATGCGTTCTGCCTATAAGTACGGAAATAGAAGTAAAACATCTCGGCACAAGACACAGAGCCGGCATAGGGTTAAGCTCAATAACGGATGCGGTTGTTTTAATAGTTTCCGAAGAAACCGGAAATATATCTGTTGCAGTAGACGGAGAAATCAAAATAATTCCGCAAAATGATTTGTTGAAAACTATATCAAAATATTATTTAAAAAAGGATTAAAAATGCTTAAATTGAATATATTGGCGGAGCGATATAGACGAAAAATCATGAGGCACTGGAAAATCAAACTTACGGCTTTGCTGCTGGCGCTTATTTTTTGGGTGTATGTTATAATTTAAATTTTTTAGAATTTTTTTCCGGAATGTCTATGAAATTTTCAGAGATACCAATAAGTCTGTAAGAAAATAATCGGATATTAAAATCAAAATCATTGAGACCATGACGGAACTTGTAGTAGCTTTACCTACTCCTTCGGCTCCTCCTGAACATTTGAATCCTTTGTGGCACGCCACGATTACCAGAATCACGGCAAAGAAGAAAGATTTTATAAAGCCGTGCCAAAAAGTATTTACATCCATCACGTCCAAAATATCGCTCATATAAATTGTTGACGGCACGTCCCAAGTTAAAGTTGTGACTACCAGCCCGCCGTATATACCTATAATATTTGCGATTGCCGTTAAAAGAGGGAGCATTAAAATACATGCCAGAAATCTCGGAACCGCAAGATATTTAACCGGATTAGTTCCTAAAGTATACAATGCGTCTATTTGTTCCGTTACTTTCATAGTTCCGAGTTCCGCCGTAATAGCAGCTCCGACTCTCCCGATGACTACAATCGCTGTGAGAACGGGTCCGAGTTCTTTGACGAGAGCAAAGCCTGTAATCATGCCTATATATACAGGTTCATTGAAAAGCCCGGATGTTGCAGAGCCAACCTGCAGAGCCAACACCATTCCAGTAAAAAAAGAAGTAAGAGAAATGATAGGCAGAGATCTGTATCCTACTTCAACCATTTGGATAACGGTATTTTTAATATTTATCTGGCCTTTAAAAATGTAAAGCAGTGTTTCAAATGTAATTTGCGCAGCGTGTCCTATTCCTTTAAGATAATCTTTGATTGTATAACCTATAATAGAAAAAGGTTTTGACGCATTTTTTTTGATAATGATTTTAGTTTTATTTATCATTTTCCCTAAACAATAATCCTTGGCACTCTTGTCGATATGGAACAAGTAACCTCATAACTTATTGTATTTTGGAGTTTCGCAAGTTCTTCAGTTTTTACGGTTTCTTTACCCTGGGCTCCTATTAAAACAACTTCATCGCCTATAGAAACGCCTTTAATGCCCGTGACGTCTACCATCATCATATCCATTGTAATTCTTCCTGCAATAGGGCATCTTTTCCCTCTGACCAGCACATCCGCCTTATTTGAAAGTATTCTGCTGTAACCGTCGGCATAACCTACTGGTATAGTCGCTATAACAGAAGATCTGTTTGTTACAAAAGTTCTTCCGTAGCTTACGCAAAAACCGGCAGGAACTTTTTTTAAATATATAATTTTTGTTTTCCATGACAAAACAGGTTTTAATTTTAATTTATATTTTGTATGTTCAAAAGGAGTTAATCCGTACAGGCCTATGCCGGGGCGAACCATATCAAGATGGGTTTTTTTATTGCTTATCAATCCTGCCGTATTCGCGGCGTGGGCTAAAAACTGCAGCCCTAATTGTTTTGCATATTTTACGACTTCATTAAATAAATCCAACTGATTTTGTGTATAAGTTGCATTTGTGTCGGCAACTGCAAAATGAGTATACATTCCCACCATTTTTATATCGGGCATATTAACTATTTTTTTAAGTATTAACAAAGCGTTATCTTTTGCGACCACGCCTACTCTTCCCATTCCGGTATCAACTTTCAGGTGGAATTCAAGTTTTTTGCCGAATTTTTGTGAAAGAGCCGCCAAAGCATGTAATCCCTGCATGCTTGAAATAGTCGGCGTTAAATCCCAAAAAGATGCTATTGACAGATGTTCAAGAGGATATCCGCTTCCAAGAACGAGAATTTTTGCTTTAATGCCTGCTTTTCTGAACTGGATGCCTTCTTCAATTGAAGAAACTCCTATCCCGTAAATGCCTGCTTTTACAGCTTCTTTAGCGAGTTCTATTCCTCCGTGACCATAGCCGTTGGCTTTTATTACAGCCAATACTTTGGTGTCTTTTTTCAAGTATTCTTTAATTTTTTTTAAGTTAAATAGGAAATCGCTTTTGTCGACTTCAACCCATGTAGGCCGGTAAAAATTCTGCATGTTTTTTCTTTTGGCAGATGGCGGATGTTCCTTCATTGATAATCCTCCTTGGATTTATCTAAAGTTGTAAATTTTGTATATTCTCCTTCGTAGAACAAAGGCACTGTTCCGGTAGGTCCGTTTCTTTGCTTGCTGATGATAACTTCCGCCTGATTTTTTTTGTCAGGATCTTCTTTATTGTAATATCCTTCTCTGTGTACAAACATGACAACGTCGGCGTCCTGTTCAATTGCTCCGGAATCTCTTAAATCAGACAGCATAGGCCTTTTATCCTGTCCTCTTTGTTCCGTTTGTCTTGAAAGCTGTGATAATGCTATAACAGGTATATTTAAATCTCTTGCTAGAGCTTTTAACGATCTTGATATTTCAGCGGTTTCTATTTGTTTTGATTCAAATCTTTTGCCGGTTCCCGAATCTTTTAACAGCTGCAGATAATCTATAATTATTAATTCTAACGGATTACCTTTTTTTTCAAGTTTCATTGCCAGTTTTCTCGCCGCCGACCTGACTTCAATGGCATTCATTTCTGTGGAATCCGAAATGTATATAGGAGACTTCCCTATTTTTGCCACGGCGTCGGTAAGTTTTGGCCAGTCTGAGGCTTTAAAGAAACCTCTTCTTAAATCTTGTCCGTTAATCCTTGCGCATGAAGCTAAAAATCTCATCATAAGCGCTTCTTTCGCCATTTCGAGCGAAAAAATAGCTACGGATTTTTTTGACGTTATTGCTACAAACTCTGCTATATTCAAAGCAAAAGTAGTTTTCCCCATACCAGGTCTTCCCGCAACTATCAGAAGTTCTGATTTTTGAAGCCCCGCCGTCAATTTGTCAAGTTCATCAAATCCGGTTCTTAAACCGGGAACATCTCTTTTGTCCTGATGAAGCGCTTCAAGTTTTTTTAATGTTGAAGCTACAAGTTCTTCGGGCATTGAAAAATCATTTCCGGAATGCTGCTTGGATATGTTGAAAAGCGTTGTCTGCGCTTTGTCGAGGATTTCTTCGGATGTTTTGTTTTCTGAGAAGGCTTCCGTGACCATATTTGAGCCGGCATTCAAAATTTGTCTTAATATGGCCTTGTCTTTTACAATATTTGCATAATATTCAACGTTAGCCGCCGTCTGAGCATTATCAATTAAACTGACAAGATATTTGCTTCCGCCGGATTCCATATACATCGGATTGTTTTTTAAGCGGTTGTTTACAGTAACGATATCGACTGACTGCGTATCGTTTAATTCTATTATAGCTCCGAAAATCTGCTTATGAACTTCTTTATAGAAATCTTCTTCTTTTATCAGCTCAAGAGCTTTGATAATAGCGTCTTTTTCTATAAGCATGGCGCCTATTAATGCCATTTCGGCATCTATAGACTGCGGAGGAATTTTCTTTTCTAAATCTTTAGACATTTTGCCCTTAAATAATTTATATAAGTATGTGAATTATAGTGAAAAAATACCCAAAAAGCAAGGAGATAATAACACATTAACCTACACGGATAATTATATAAAATATAAATAAAAGTAAAAACCCCAAAATTGAAAATTTAACTTAATAAATACAATTTTGGGGTTTTTTACCAACTAAGCTTTATGTTTTTCTTCAATAATGCTGACTTCTATTTTTGCTATAACTTCAGGATGCAGCCTTATGTTAATATTTTGTTTTCCGACTTCTTTTATAGGAGCCGGGAGCAAAATATCATGTTTGTTCACTGTAAAACCCTGTTCTGCAAGAAGTTTTGTCAAGTGAGCGGTTGTAACGGAGCCGAAAATCTTTCCGTTTTCACCGACTTTAACGGTAATGGAAAATTCAGCTTTTTCTATTTGTTCCGCAACGGCTTTTGCATTGTTTATTATTTCTTCTCTTTCTTTTTCAAGTCTGGATTTTTCTCTTTCCCAGATTTTTAGATTTTGAGCGGTAGCTTCCATGCCGAGTTTTTTTGGAAGAAGAAAATTTCTTGCAAAACCTGCGGCGACATCTTTAATTTCGCCTTGTTTTCCGACATTTGTTATATCTGATCTTAAAATAACTTTCATTCTGACGATTCCTCCGTTAGTTTACTGAAAACGGCAACAATGCTAACATTCTTGCTCTTTTAACTGCTTGGCAAAGCTCTCTCTGATGCTTTGCGCAAGTGCCTGTAACATTTCCTGAAAGTATTTTCCCACTTTCCGTAACAAATGCTCTTAAAAGGCTGACATTTTTATAATCTATTTCAATTTTGTCTGTGCAAAAGCGGCAGACTTTTCTTCTCATTGGTCCGCCCTTTTTAAATTTTCCTGCAGGTTTTGAACCGGCTGGACGGGCAGTTTTCTTCTCTATTGACATTTTTTTTATTCCTCCAAGTTTTTAAAACGGGACTTCTTCATCATCTGTAACCATATCGTTATCTGAAACATATTCATTTTCTGTTTCATTGCTGTTTGTTACAGCTCTTGACGCCTGCTGTTCTATCCTTATAAGAAACTGTACTCTTGATGCAACAACTTCAAGTCTTGATTTTTTTGTTCCGTCAGCCGCCTGCCAGCTGCTGGTCTGAAGTCTTCCTTCAACATGTACAGGCATGCCTTTCTTTAATTTATCGGCGCATCTGTCAGCCTGGTCCCCCCAAACAATTATAGGAACATAAGTAGGATCGGAGTCTTTCCATTCTCCGGTGACGGTGTCTTTAAATCTTCTGCTTATCGCTATATCAAATCTGCATATAGATTTTGCGCTTGAAGTTTTTTTCAGTTCGGGATCTCTTGTTAATCTTCCTACCAAAATAACATTATTCTGCTGTGGCAGTTGGTAATTCGGCTGATTCATTTGATATCTCCGTTTTTACATCTTTTACTTCTTCGGCTGTTTTTTCGATTGTTTTCTTTTCGGCGGCTTTTTTCTTCGGCTCAACTTTAATAGTTAAGAATCTTATAATTGAATCGTTAACTTTGAAAAAAGTTTCTAAGGAAGAAACCATGCTTCCGCTTCCGTTAAGTTCCATATAGACATAAATGCCTTCACGGAATTTCTTAACATTATAAGCCAATTTCTTTTTACCCAATTGTTGCAGATTTTTGACGGTTCCGCCGGCAGCTTCAATGATTTTTGAAGCTTTTGAAGTAATCTCTTCGATTTTTGCTGAATCTAATTCCGGTGAACAAATGAAAGTACATTCGTAACTCATTTTACGCACCCCCTTTTTGGATTTCTGCTGCAATAAACAACAGCTCAGCCCCTTTCGGAGCAAAGAATAGAGAAAGTATATATTTTTTAAAGAATTTTTGCAAATGTAAAAGCAAAATGTTTTTTCTTTACTAAAAAAATTTTATTTTGTAGAATTCAGTTCATAGATTTAAAATATAAACGGAGCGGACAGAGTGATAAAAGCGGTTTATATCAAAGACGGCATTTGTAACTATGAAACAAACATAGATAGAATTAATGCCATATATAATGAAAACCCGATGATTTTATGGGTTGATTTAACATTGGAAAAAGGCGATTTGTCTGCGGATGAAATCGCTTTGCTTACAGATACTTTTAAATTTCATGAATTGTCTGTTGAAGACTGTCTATTCCCTTTGTATAACCCTAAAGTTGAAGAATTTGATAATTATCTTTTTGTTAATACTCACGGAATCAGATTGAAAGTTATGGATCTTGCGGAATTTGACGAATCAATGTATGAACTTGATATCTTCCTGGGAAAGAATCTGTTGGTAACCGCTCATACCGATGAATTGGAGTTTTTGGAAACGCTGATGCAGAAAGCAAGACTGAAACCGCAGATTGAATTGAAAAGTCTTGAGAATCTTCTTTATAATATACTTTCAAAAGTCGTTACGAATCTCGAGCTGACTATGGAAAAAATCACAAACAAAATAGATATTTTAGAAGACAGAATTCTTGAAGACGCAACGCCTCACATGCTTGAAGAAATTCTTGATTTGAAAAAAGTTCTGCTTTCTATGAGAAAAATCGCCGATCCTCAAAAAAACGTGTATTCTTTTTTTTCAAGAGAAAATAATGAATATGTAAGACCTGCATATTACGCTTATTTCAGAGATATATCATACGAATTGGACAGACTGAACAAGACTATAAATTATAATTCACAGATGATAGGTTCTTTAATTGCCATTTATA
>JBAYZJ010000040.1:0-10811 GCA_041672565.1 Endomicrobiaceae bacterium | reverse complement strand
TAAAAACAGCTCTTGAACACAAGGGTTTTTATCTTATAGATTTTATGATAGACATAGAAGAAAATGTTTTGCCTATGGTTCCTACAGGATCCAACCTCGACGAAATAATAACGAGACTGGCTTAACATAAAATTTATTCTCTGGTTATTTTCTTCCTAAAATTAATTGAAAAAGCAGTTGACATATTTATCTAATTTGTATATAATACCAAATTGTAATGATTACAAATAAATTAAAGAAAGCATCGCTTAAGTCAACTTTTCAGAGAGAAAAAATTCTTGAATATATCATATCAAGAAAAGAGCATCCTACTGCCGATATGATATATAAATATATGCAGACATTATCTCCGTGCATATCAAAAACAACGGTATACAATACGGTTAAATCTTTAACAAAAACAAATATTATAAAATCAATAAAATTTTCAGGCAAAGATGAAACAAGATATGACGGAACAGTTGACGCACATCATCATTTTGTATGCGAAAAATGCGGCAAAATTTACGATATAAAATTAAAATGCCAAACTTTTAACAAAAAAGAAATTGACGGACATAAAATACATAACGCATGTGCTTATTTCACAGGCATATGTAAAGAATGTAAAAAATAGGAGGCTTTTTATGGATAAATTTGTATGTACAGTATGCGGTTATGTTTATGATCCTGCAACAGGAGATCCTGATTCGGGGATTGCTCCGGGAACGCCTTTTGAACAAATTCCGGAAGACTGGGTATGCCCTACATGCGGAGTAGGCAAAGATTCTTTTGAGAGAGCATAATTCATGAAACAAATTTATTTAGACAACCAGTCTAATACAAAGATGGATGACATTGTTTTTGATGCAATGCTGCCGTATTTAAAAGAAAATTACGGTAATCCGCAAAGCATTTATTCTTTGGGGCAAATATCAAAAGATGCGATAGAACAGGCGCGAATTTCCGTTGCTAAATTAATTAATGCCCAAAACAATGAAATTATTTTTACATCCTGCGGTTCAGAATCAAATAATTTGGCTCTTAAAGGATTTGCATATGCAAATTTAAAAAAAGGGAAACATATTATAGTATCATCCATAGAACATTTTTCGATACTGAATTCTGTGAAAGCATTGTCTTCCGAAGGCTTTGAAATAACATATCTTCCGGTTGACGGAGAAGGTTTTGTAAATATTAAAGAACTGAAAAAAGCTTTAAGAAAAGACACTATCCTTGTTTCAATTCAACATGCAAATACAGAAATAGGAGTAATACAGGATATTGCAGGAATATCTAAAATTGTTAAAGAAAAAAATATCTCAATGCATGTTGATGCGGTATGCACTGCGGGCATAATTCCTATAGACGTTGCCTCTTTAAACATCGACATGCTTACATTGGCAAGCTCGGTAATATACGGTCCTAAAGGAGCCGCCGCTCTTTACGTCAAAAAAGGAACTTTAATAAAAACACAGATTGACGGCGGGGTTCAGGAATTTTCAAAAAGAGCCGGAACCGAAAATGTTCCTGCAATAGCGGGATTCGGAATAGCCTGCGATATAGCAATGTCTGAGATGCAAAAAAACTTTGATTATACAAAAGTTTTAAGAGATAAATTAATAAACGGATTAAAAGATAAAATTGAATACATTTATCTTAACGGTTCAATAAATAACAGACTTCCCAACAATGTTAATTTTTCAATTGAATTTGTAGAAGGAGAAGCTCTGTTTTTGATGCTTGACGCGAAAGGTATAATGGCCGCAAGCGGCTCTTCGTGCGCATCAAAATCATTAAAAATGTCACATGTTTTAACGGCATTAAATGTCAATACCGCCGTCGGACAGGGATCAATAGTTTTTACATTATCAAAGTTTAATACATCCGAAGAAATTGATTATGTTATTGAAGAATTTCCTAAAATAGTAGAAAGATTAAGAAGCATGTCGCCGTTATATGACCATTTTATAAAAACAGGAACCAGAATGAAAGCAGGTCCGGGAACAGATTATGACGATCATGACCACGAACACTGTGATAATATTTGATTAAATTTATGGAGGCAGTATGGCGTTTTATTCGGAAAAAGTAATGGATCACTTTGCAAATCCAAGAAACGTAGGAGAAATAAAGGATGCTGACGGCGTTGGAGAAGTAGGAAACCCGGTATGCGGTGATATGATGAAATTTTACATCAAAGTAAAAGATAATAAAATAGAAGATGTTAAATTTAAAACTTTCGGCTGCGGAGCCGCTATAGCGGTATCTTCCATGGTTTCGGAAATGGCGCTCGGCAAAACTCTGGAAGAAGCTTTGGAAATAACAAACGCCTCAGTAGCAAAAGAGTTGGGAGGACTCCCTCCTAATAAAATGCACTGTTCAAATTTAGGAGCGGATGCATTGCATAAAGCAATAGAAAACTATAAAAAGAAAGGTGTATAAATGGAAAATAAAAAGAAATGTAAATGCGGATTTTGCGAAAGCGAACTGCAAAATTCTTGTCTTGAACCCGAATTTTGCTCTCCGTGCGCCGTAGAATTCGTTAAATGCGAAAAATGCGGAATTATGCATGAAAAACATTTGGACAAATGTCCACAATGCGGAAGTTTAAAAACAAACGGCGGGTGTAAATAAATGAGTAACTTTGTTATCGATAATGTTTTCTCGGTAGGAGTAATTGATTGGAATGTTAGAAATTTCCACGGAAACACTTTCATTACAAAAAACGGCGCAACGTACAATTCTTATCTCGTCTGCGATAAAGAAACCGCGTTGATAGATGTCGTTCATAAAAATTTTGAAGAAGAATTTATAAATAATATCGCTAAAATAACTAATCCGGAAAAAATCAACCATATTGTATTAAATCATCTTGAACCTGATCATTCCGGAGCAATAGAATATATTGCAAAAGTCTGCAAAAATGCAAAATTTTACGGTACGGCTAAACTGAAAGAAGGTTTGAACAAGTATTATAATCTTGACATTGAAATAAATGTCGTCAAAACAGGAGATTCAATAAAACTCGGAGACTCTTCTTTGACTTTTGTAGAAGTCCCGATGATTCACTGGCCTGACAGTATGATTACATATTGTCCTGAAAAAAAAGTTTTATTTTCAAATGACGCTTTTGGGCAGCATGTCGCTTCAAATAAAATTTTTGCCGACGAAATAAATCAGGGCGATTTAACAAAGGAAACAAAGAAGTATTATGCAAATATTCTATGGCCTTTAGGCAATATAATAGAAAGAAAACTTAACGATATCATAAAAATGAATTTGGACATAAACTTAATTGCTCCAAGCCATGGAATGATATGGAGAAAAGAACCTTTAAAAGTCATAGAGCAGTATCTGTCATGGGCAAAAAATTCAACAACTAATAAAGCAGTAATAGTATATGAAACAATGTGGGGTTCAACTGAAAAAATGGCCAGAGAAATTGAAAAAGGACTTTCTTCTCAGGGAACAGAAGTGAAATTATTTGATATAGCTTCGACGGATTTTGCAGAACTCGCTTATGAAATGCTTGACGCAAAAGCATTTATTATCGGCTCTTCAACGCACGATAATGAAATGCTTGCGTATATTGCAGGGTTCCTGCATTTTTTAAAAGGCATGAAACCTAAAAACAGAATTGCAATGGCTTTCGGTTCTTACGGATGGGCAGGCGGAGCGGTAAAAGAAATTTCAGAGGAACTAAAATCTTTTGGAATCGAAGTTTTTGCTTCTCTTGAAGCAAAATTTAAACCGAATAAAGAAGAATTGCAAAAATGTTATGACACTGCCGTATCATTTGCGCAAAATTTAAAATGACAAAGAGAATAATATTCTATATGAATTTTTTTGAATTAGCGGGATTAACTGGAATTGCTTTTGCGGCTATTTGTACACATGTGGGAATTCATTTTTCCAGATAATTATATATGGGAGGTTTTATTATGAAAGCACTAGTATGTTCAGTATGCGGTTACGTACATTTACAGGATTCGGCGCCTGAAAGATGTCCTGTTTGCGGAGCTCCTTCAAAAGCATTTAATTTGAAAGAAGACGGACTGAAAACAAAAGAAGATATAGTAACTGTCGGTGAAAGCGAAAAGAAGCATTTGCCGTTTATAACAGTTGAAACAAAGAACTGCTGCGGGCAGCAGCCTTGTCAGGAAATCAAAGCAAAAATAGGAGAGATTACCCATCCTATGACTCCTGAACATTCAATACAAAGAATTGTTTTTTATGCTGATAAAGAATTAATAGGATATACTTCTTTAACGCCGGCGTTAAACCCTGTAGGGACAATATGCGTTACAAATATTGAAAACAAAAAGATATCCGTAGTAGCTCTCTGTAATATTCACGGAAGCTGGCTGTCGGAACTTTAAGGAGAAAGATATAAATATATTCATTTTAGACAAAGATCCAAAATTATCAGCGCAGTTTCAATGCGATAAACATATATGCAAAATGGCCGTAGAATCATGCCAGATTTTATGTTCGGTCTTTTATCATAACTCTGAAATTGTCCCGCCTTATAAATTAACGCATAAAAATCATCCGTGCTGCAAATGGGCGAGAGAATCACTCGGAAATTTTAACTGGCTGCTGAAACATGCAAAATCTTTGTTGAAAGAATATGCCGTACGTTATAATAAACGCCATAAATGCAATGATATTCTTCAATGGATAGCGGATAATAAATCAAAATTGCAGTTTGACAAAATAAAAATGACGTCTTTTGCACAGGCAATACCTGGGAAATATAAAAAAGATAATACCGTTGAAGCTTACAGAAATTATTATAAAAAAGAAAAATACAAATTTGCTGTATGGAAAAACAGCGCAAAACCTGATTGGTTTATGCAATAAAAGAAGGAGAAAAAAATGAAAAGTCTAAAAGGAACAAAAACGGAACAAAATTTGCTCAAATCTTTTGCCGGAGAATCTCAGGCAAGAAACAGATACACTTATTTTGCTTCCGCGGCAAAAAAAGAAGGATTTGAACAAATATCTGCAATATTTACAGAAACTGCAGACAATGAAAAAGAACATGCTAAAAGATTCTTTAAATTTCTTGAAGGCGGAGACTTGGAAATTACCGCGACATATCCTGCCGGAAAAATAGGAACAACTTTTGAAAATCTTTTGGCGGCGGCGGCTGGAGAAAACGAAGAACACTCAGTTCTTTATCCGGAATTCGCAAAAACAGCCGAAAGCGAAGGTTTTGAAGAGATAGCCTCTGTTTTCAAATTTATTGCAACCGTAGAAGTCGAACATGAAAGAAGATACAGAGCATTGGCTGCAAACGTTAAAAATGAAAAAGTTTTTTCAAAAGACGGCACAGTTAAATGGAGATGCAGAAACTGCGGATATGTTTATGAATCAAAAGAAGCGGTTGAAACATGTCCTGCATGCGCACATCCGAAAGCTATCAGGAAGTAGCGGCAGATAACTATTAAAACTCCTAGACTGAAATAAAAAAGAAATTCCAAACCGAAATTCGGCATCTTCGTATTAGGTTTGGAGTTTCTTTTTCCGTTAATATTTTCAGGTTTGATAAAATATTTTTAAAACCGTGTTATTATAATGTATAATATACGTCGTTATGAAAAAAATATTGTTTGCATTATTGTTATGTTTATCGTTTTCTCACGCTGCAAACGCCGTTGTTTTCACTCCCGATTTTAATGTAAGAATAAGGCATGTTATCTTGGATATGCAGGATAATTACGACGCATTTAACAGCAATTATATAAGAATAAGGACATCTATTGGTTTAAATTCTCAGTTGGATAAAACTTATTCCGCATATGTAAAACTTTTAAATGAAAACAGAATCTTTTTTTATAATACAAAAAATACAAGCGATGATTATAAAATAAATGAATTTATCTTTGAGAATCTTTATTTTAATGCGCAAAATCTATTTGATAACTCATTAAATATAAGAATCGGAAGACAAAATCTTTCTTACGGTGAAAGTTTTATTGTATCGGACGGAACTCCGGGAGACGGATCAAGAAGCGTTTATTTCAATGCGGCGAAATTCAGCTTCAAAACAAAATATTTCAACGCAGATATTGTAGGACATTTGGGAACAAAATATGACCAATACCTGCCGGTGCTTAACAGAAATAATCCGCAGACATTATTAAATGTCTGTAATGAAAAAGCCGTTATGACTTTTATTATGAGCAAAGTCTCGGAAAAAGTCTATATAGAGCCGTATTATATTTTTAAAAGCGAAGAAAAAACCGTTTACGAACAAATCAATACATTCGGAGGCTATGTAAAATACGAAAACGGCGAATTTACCGTCAGAGGGCAATTTGCGGCGCAGATGCGCGAAAAACAGTCAACGGATGCGACCGCTTTAGGAGGATATGCTTTTATAGACAAACCTCAAATTTTTTTTGACGATAAATTAACATTCGGATATTTATATCTTTCCGGAGACAAACAAGGCACAGCCGGCAACGAAGGATGGAACAACTTGTTTGGCAGAGGAATGTTTATATCTTCCGACCTTTTGGGAACCCTTTACACTATAGAAACGGGAGAATACGGATATTGGACAAATCTGCAAATGTATACATTGGAATACAATCTTGCCTTAACTTCAAAAGTTTCTCTGTCCGCAAGTTATAATTTATTATATGCAAATGAAAATATAGCAGGAACGCCTTTTGCTTACGGAAAAAACAGAGGAAATTTGACTCTCGCAGGACTGTTTTACCGGTTTAATAAAAATATTAAAGCCTTAATTTACGGAGAATATTTTAAAGCAGGCGATTTCTATAATACAAACCAACTTGATAATGCTACTTTTGTTAAGACGGAAATTAATATGAAATTTTAATTTTTTATAAAAATATTTTGTATAATTAAGAAAATAAAATGAAAAAAACAATATTATTCCTTTTTTTAATTATGTGTACATGTTTTGCCAACTGTTTTGCAAGCGGCAAAAAAATAAGCCATACAAAAATGGAAAGTCATAATTTAAACGTTGTTTTTGACGGCAAAAGCTGTGAAGGACTGCATCTTTATAAAAATTATGAAACAGATTTTTTATCGCTGAAAGAAATTGCGGACCTTTTGAACGCAAGATTAGACTGGCAGTCGGTAAGCGGAAAAGTTTCAATGAAACTTAAAAACACATCCGTTGATGTTTTTGTAAATTCAAAAAAAGCAGTATTCGGAAAAGAAAAAGAAAAACTTAAGACACCGGCTTTACAGATAAAAAATGAAGTATATATTCCGGTAGAACTCGTTCTGTCAAAAAAATTCTCGGAACTGCTGGAATATGAGGTCTCTTTTGATTCAAAAAATAAAATACTGGCAATATCTTCAAAATCAAATATATCAGCGGTAAGATATTACACCAAAGAAACCAGCACCGAGATTGTAATCGAACTGGATGAAAATTTAACATATACAATTAAAAAAGGCAGAAAGTCAATAATAGTCTCTTTTCAAAGAGGCAAAATAATAAAAGACAGCGTTGTGGCAAATAACGGCGCCATAAAAGATATTGAATATGAAACAATAGGAAGAGAAGCTGTCTTTAAAATTAATTTATCCCAAAAACCTAAATTTGTAAAAAGCAAAAAAAACAAAACTCCTCTTCAGTTAGTAATAGACATTGAACATTCTTCTCCGGTAGATATGTCAAAGCCTTGCGAGATACTGCTGCCCGATACTCTGGCAAAGGATAATGAAACCCGAATATATTCAAAAGGGCAAAAAGAAAGTTCTTCTTCGTCTAATAAAAAAGACGCTGAGAAAAATCCGCCAGAACCTCCTGTTATAGACGAAAGGATTATTTCCAACGATTCCAAAATATATGAAAAACCGGTTCCGGCCGAAGAAGATAACGATTCTGAAGCTTTGGCAAAAGTACAAGTCGTAAGCGTTACGGAAAACGATATAATAGACGACAGCTATGCTCTTATAGACGATACTTCAACATTTAAAGATATCACGCCTGCAGAAGGGAAAAAGTTACAAAATGCAAAAGTAATAGTTCTTGATGCAGGACACGGAGGTCATGATGCCGGAGCAGTCGGACCTAACGGCACAAAAGAAAAAGATCTTAATTTGCAGATAGTTCTGCTGTTAAAGAAAATTTTTGACAAAGATAAAAATTATAAAATAATTTTAACAAGAGACGACGATACTTTTATTCCTCTTGTCGAAAGAACAAATATCGCAAATACGCAAAAAGCGGACTTGTTTATTTCCGTACACTGCAATGCAAATTTTAAAAGGAGCGTAGAAGGATTTGAAATATATTTCTTATCCGAAAAAGCTTCCGATACTGACGCTATATCGACTGAAATTCTGGAAAACTCAGTATTGGCTTTAGAAGACAAGTCAGACAAACAGAAATCCGTATTGCAAAAAATGTTATGGTCAATGGTTGTAAACGAATACATAAACGAATCTTCGGAATTATGCAGTTTTATAATATGTGAGACGTCAGGAAGACTGAAAATACCTATAAGAGGTATTAAGCAGGCAAATTTTTGCGTATTAAGAGGGTCTCAAATGCCTGCCGTGCTTGTTGAATGCGCATATTTAAGCAACTATTCGGAAGAAGCTAAATTAAAAACTAAAAGATTCCAAAGTTCAATAGCCGATTCTATATATGAAGGCGTAAAAAAATATTATGCAAGAAAAACAAAACAAAACTGCAAAAAATAAAGCCGCTATAGGCATTTTTGATTCCGGATTAGGCGGACTTACGGTAATGTCTGCCGTTACTAAACTTATGCCGCAAGAAAATATCATTTATTTCGGAGATACTGCTCATGTCCCGTACGGATCAAAATCAAAAAAAGCAGTTACAAACTTTGCTTTAAATATATCTAAATTTCTTGTTAACCACAATGTAAAGCTAATTATTGTAGCATGCAATACGGCATCGGCATTCAGCCTTAATACTCTGAAAAAAAGCATAAACGTTCCGGTAATAGGAGTCATAAAAGCAGGTTCTGTTACGGCCGCATCAAATACAAAAAACAAAAAAATTGCAGTTATAGGAACGGAAGGAACAATAAAAAGCAACGCTTATACAAAAGAAATTAAAAAATACGATAAAAAAATACAATGTTTTTCACAGGCATGCCCGCTGTTTGTCCCTCTGGCGGAAGAAGGCTGGCTGAATAACAGCGTTACCGAAAAGATAGCAAAAATATATCTGTCAAAAATAATAAATAAAAAGATAGATACAATTATTCTCGGCTGCACTCATTATCCTCTTTTAAAAAATGCTATTCAAAAAGTCGCAGGAAAAAAAATAAATATTGTCGATTCCGCAACAGCAGTCGCATATGAAGTAAATAATCTCTTAAAAGAGCATAATCTTACAGGGAATGGAGGAAAAGGCTCTCTGAAATTCTTTGTCAGCGACAGTCCTGAAAAATTTCAAAAATTAGGCAGTAAATTTTTTAATAAAAAAATTACTAATGTCAAAAAGGTGGAAATTTAATAATGAAATATAAACTTTCAGTAATAAAGTATTTCTCCTCGGCTCATGCTTTAAGAGAATATAAAGGCAAATGTGAAAATCTGCACGGACATAACTGGAAAGTAAGAGTATGTTTCGCCGGAACTAAATTAGACGGCTGCGGAATGTTGATAGACTTTACGGATATGAAAAAATATCTTGATACGGTAATACTAAGCTTAGACCATAAATTTTTAAATGAAACCATGCCTTTCGACAAAATAAATCCTACAGCCGAAAATATAGCTTCATTTATTTTCTCGCAAATGCAGAGATTTGAAACTGAAAATGCAAAAGTTTATGAAGTCGAGGTTTGGGAAAGTGAAAATTCTTCGGTAACGGTGAAATTATGAAAAAGAAAGCCATTATTTTATTTTCGGGCGGATTGGATTCAACTACTGTTTTATATTATGCAATGTCAAAAAAATACGACTGTCATTGTCTGATATTTGATTACGGGCAGAAACATAAAAAAGAAGTTAAGAATGCGGAAAAAATGGCAAAAAGTCTTGGTTTGTTTTTTCAAACCGTCCATATAAAACTGCCTTGGGATAAAAGCGCGTTAACTAATAAATACGTAAATATTCCTAACCATAAAATCATAAAAAAAGGTTTTGTCCCGCCTACATATGTTCCCGGCAGAAACACAATATTTTTATCTTATGCGATATCTTACGCGGAAACAATAAAAGCCGGCTCTATTTTTCTGGGAATCAATGCGGTTGATTTTTCTTCATATCCGGACTGTACCGGACAATATCTGCAAGCTATGCAAAGCGTAACTAAAGCTTTAAAGAACAAAATAAAAATTCATGCTCCGATAGAGCATTTTTCAAAAGCGCAAATAATAAAACTTGGCACAAAACTGAAAGTTCCTTATGAAAAAACATGGACATGTTACAGCGGGACAAAGAAACCGTGCGGAATTTGCGATTCCTGCAAATTAAGGGCAAAAGGTTTTGAAGAGGTCGGGATAAATGACCCAGCTCTCAAATAATTTTAATGCTGTTCCTGTAGACGAAGTTTTTTTTTCTTACCAGGGAGAAGGCATCTTCGCAGGCATACCGCAGATTTTTGTCAGATTTTCAGGATGCAATCTGAAGTGTAATTACTGCGATACAAAAACTTCATTAAAAATCAACAAAAAAACAAAATACTATTCAAAGCAGTCTCTCTATTATCTGATAGCAGACGTTTACAGACAAAATAAAAGATTTTTCTATTCAAAAAAACCGTCCGTTTCTTTTACCGGCGGAGAGCCCTTATTGTATGCGGATTATATGATTGAGCTTTTAAAAAAATTAAAAGCAAAAGGTTTTGAAAT
>JBAYZJ010000039.1:0-10972 GCA_041672565.1 Endomicrobiaceae bacterium | reverse complement strand
AAAATGAATAATAACCGATAAAATAAAATATGGAAAAAAGCTATTTTTGTTCAGATTTAGCATTTAAATATATCTTTATTTTTTCTTTCGCCGTAAAAGCTTCCGCACTGTTAGGATATTCGGATAAAATTGATTCCAATATTGCTTTTGCTTCATTTTTTTTACCCAGAGATTCCAAACATAAAGCCATTTTTAGACGAGCAGAAGGTACAAAATCCGAACCTGCATAATTTTCTTCTACTTTTTTATACTGTTCATATGCTTCGGCCCGCTTATTACCGGCATATAAAGATTCTCCTATATAGAACTGTGCCTGCGGAGCCAATTCATTGCTGCCGTATTTTTTTACAAAAGTCTTAAAACCGACTATGGCGACATCATACTTACCGATTAAAAAATCATTATATGCATTTTTATATGCTTCTGACGGCAAAGGTCCGGAAGAGGCTTTCTTATTTAAAGATGATCTGCCTTTTTTAGCCAGAACTTCCAAATCCTGAATTCTTTGAGACAACTGAGATATTCTCTTATAAAGTTCTTGTATTGAAGCGTTAGTCGTATCAGTAGTGACTAAGTTCGTTTCATATTTTGAATATACATCCGCCTGCTTAGCCTCTATTGCATTTATCTGTACCTGCAGTTGTGCAACATCACTTTTCATTACTGATAAATCAGACTGAAAAGCAGTTGCACAACCTGCAAATATAAACGGCATTAGTAATACTGATAAAGATTTTATATGCATTTATGTATAAAAGCTCTATTATTTATTAACTATAACTTTTGTTTCAGCTCTTCTGTTTTTTGCCCATCCTGCTTCGTTGCTTCTTTTATCGGCAGGCATTTCTTCTCCGTAAGAAACCGTAGCTATTCTGTTAGGAGCAATTCCGAGCTGTACATAATATTCTTTAACTTTTACCGCTCTTCTCTGTCCCAAAGCTAAATTATATTCGGTAGTTCCTCTCTCGTCACAATGCCCTTCTATAACAATATTAACTTTAGGATTATTTTTCAAAAAATTAGAATTTGCTTTTAAAGTATCTAAAGCTTCAGCACCGACATTGCTGCTGTCTAATGAGAAATATATAGTTGAAAGCGCAGATTTTGAATCAATACTGCCCTCTCTTATAGACGGTTCCTGAGCGAATTCCGGTGAATCGACATCAGCAGTTACTGCCGTTTCCTGTTCAGCCGATTCCATTTCTTCAGGCGCGACTGTCTGTTTTTTTGCACAAGCGCTGATTACCAAGAATAAAGACAACAATCCGAAAACTAAATACCTTTTCATTTTTTTCTCCTTACTATTTTATTTCTTTACATTATATCTAATAATATAACTTTGTGTCAACAATCACAAAGTTATATTACTGATATATAGTATATTTTTTTCAGAAAATTTAAAAGGGTCGGATTTTAAAATTTGATTTGAGTTCCGAACGAAATAACGGCTCCCGGCATTTCCATAATTCTGCCTCCGTCTCTGTCAAGAAACATTGAATAGCTCTCATTGGTAATATTTTGGCCGTCTGCAAAAAGTTTTACTCCTTCTTTTATCTCATAAGCTATTTTTGCATTGATAACCGTAAAATCTTTCAATCTGTTGTTTTTGTTATTTGCGGAATAATATTCGCCTATATACATACTGTCTGCAGAAAAAGTCCATTTCCCTGTTTTAAAAACGACATCGGCGTCTATTTTATTCCCCGGTCTTCCCTGAGTATTATCTCCCGCATCAAAATATGTATAACCCAAACCGGCGTTTAGATTACGGGTAAATACATAATTTAAAGAAATTTCGGACCCTTTAAACTGATAACTTCCCGTGTTTCTTAATTTTCCGCCGCTGTTTTCTATTATATTATCGCCGTTCATCACAAAACCTGTAATATCAAAAGCTAAATCTTCAGCTTTCGCTCCGAAACTTATTTCATAATTATTCACTTCTTCCGCTTTTAAATCAGAATTTCTTGCCGGAACAAGATACAGTTCATTTAAATAAGGAGCCCTGAAACCCTTGCTGTACAAAGCTTTAGAAAAAAAGACATCCGTAATTTCATATTCAATTCCCGCTCTTTGTGAGAAGAAACCGCCCGATACTTCATCGTCATTATATCTTACCCCCAAAACTCCGCTGAGTTTTTCGGTAAAATTTTGTTTATCAAGCGCAAACAATGACCAGTCTGATATTTTCCAACCGTCATGAACCATATAAGAAGCCCCGGAAAGAAGTTTTCCTTCCTGCTGTCTGAATTCTGCGCCGGTTTTTAAAATATTGTCATCGGTTATCTCATTATTATAATTCAAAACGGCTCCGCTCAATCTGTCTTTAGAATGCCATCCGTCAGAAAACTGGTGATCGCCGTAATCTGTATAGGCTCTGACAGCCAGGCTGCTTCTTGAAAAAATCTTATCATAATTTGCCTGAACGGAACCTCTCTCGTAATCTTCCCAATAATTTGCAGGATACGGAGTAGGTTCATGTTTCAATCCCGAATATTGTTTTGCTTCAACCGACAAAACAGATCCGTCATTGAGTATATATCCGAATTTTTCATAAAAATCCGTAGCATCATATTGCGCATTTTCCAAATGTCCGTCACTGATAACTTTGTTTGCAGAAACCGCATATAAAAATTTATTTTGTTTTCCGCCTAAATACACTTTTGAGTTCTGGGTATTAAAAGAGCCTGCCGAAACTTCAATGCTTCCTTCCAAAGGGTTCACAGGTTCTTTTGTAATAATATTTATCACTCCGCCTAACGCCCCCGATCCGTAAAGAACGGAATCCGGACCTTTAATTACTTCAATTCTGTCAATATTTCCCGCAAGCAAAGACTGTGAAACTCCGCAGCCGAATAAAGCCATTCTTTCAGGTTTACCGTCAATTAAAATGGCAATTTTTCTACAGCTGTCGCCTATTCCTCTTATTACGGGATCATTTCTTCCGTTATCTCCCGTTTTTTGCACAAAAATTCCGCTCATAGGAGATAATAAGCCAAGAGCCTGTGAAGATATTGAATTTTCAACTTCTTCCCGGCTCACTTCATCAGTCGTAACAATAGTATTCTTCTGCTGCGAATATTTTTCAAGACTCAAATTTACATCCGCCGCATAAACAACGCCGAAACAAAACAAAAACACAACTGCATAAAATAATTTTTTCATAAAACCTCTATAACACGTTTTTTTATTTTCGTGTTACGATATCAAATTACAAAGCCGGTTGTCAAGAGTTTTTTATTTTGAAAGAAAAATCCTGCATCTGCTGTGTTTTACGCCTTTTGTCGTTTTTAACATATAGGAAAGTTTTTCTATTTCGGATTTCACGCCTTTAACTACTATAAGTTCCAAACATAAATCATGATTTATATGAACATGCTGCGATGATAATATTATATCGTGGAATTTATGCTGTATTTCGGTAATTTTATTTAACAAATGCCTTTTATGATGGTCATATATCATATCAATATAACCTATCGCCTGAATATTTGCTCCAGAAAGCTCGGAATTATCAACGGCTTCCATAATTAAATCTTCTATTGCTTTAGATCTTGTAGGATATTTCTGTCTGCGTATTACCTTATCAAACCTTTTTAACAAATCTTGCTCTATTGAAACTCCGAATCTCGTTAACTTTGACATATCAGACCTCTTGTTTTAATTTTATAATTTATACCTCAAATCAAATACCGTTTTAGTTTTAAACAAATCTTTTTTTTCAAAAAATTCCTGCCATGCCGTCGCCAGAATAACAACATCAGATTTTGAAACGGCTTCCTCAGCCGACTCAGAATAATTTACCGGAAGATTGTAAGTCTTAGCAAATAAAATATTCGCCGCAGGGTCATAAACAGTTATTTTCTTAAATCCTTTTTCAATAAGTTTTCTTATAATCTCATAAGAAGGAGTTTCTCTTACGTCTTCAGTATCCGGTTTAAAAGCAAGCCCCAGAACGGCTATTGTCTTATCTGTATTTACCGCTTTGGTTATTTTATTTACCCAAAAGTCTTTAATATTTTTATTCACTGATTTAACGGCTTTAAGAATTACCGGATTACAGCCCAGCCCAGATGATTCTTCTATTAAAATATCAAGATCTTTAGGAAGACATGAGCCGCCGAACCCGCAGGATGGATAAACATACCCTTGAACAGAAGCGGGATTACCAAACCATCTTTTGTCTTTATGGAATAACTCAAATGCTTTTTTTACATCGATTCCGCCCGCAGCATCCGCAATAACGGACATCTCGTTTGAATAACTGAGCAAAACCGAAAAAAAAGAATTAGACAAATATTTTATAAACTCTCCGGTATTTAAAGAAACGAAATGGATTTCGGCGTTGAAAGGCTGAAAAATTCCGTTTAAAAACCGTTTCGGGTATTCATTGTCAACTCCTATGATAATTCTGTCAGGTTCTATAAAATCTTTCCATGCGCTTCCTTCCCTTAAAAATTCAGGATTATATGTTATGTATATGTCTTTTCCGTTTTCAAAACCGTGTTCTTCAACAAAAGGGATAATTCTTTTTACAGTTGTTGAAGGAGGAAGAGTTGATTTGATTACGATGATTTTTTTATCTTCAGGCTTTATTGCCTGAAGCAGCGATTCAAAAGCTGTTTTTAAATACCGTAAATTTACTCTGCCGGTCCGGTCAGCGGGCGTTTCAACGCATAAGAATATTATTTTTACGGACGATACGCATTCTTCCAAAGATTTAATGAAAAAATTTTTATTAAGATTTTTATTCAGGATTTCAGAAAGGCCATCTTCATAAAAAGGAAGTTCATTTGAAACCAAAGACTGCAGTTTTTCTTTATTATTGTCAAAGCCGTAAACTTTAAATCCTTTTTCGCTTAAGCCCAAAGCCGTAGTCAGCCCTACATAACCAAGACCTATTACCGCTATCATTTGTATATTCCTTTCATATATTATCCTCTTGGATGATATTTCTTATGCTGTTCTTTGAGTCTTTCCTGCGTGACATGCGTATAAATCTGCGTAGTCGCTATAGAACTGTGCCCGAGCATTTCCTGGACAAAACGTATATCTGCTCCGGCCGTCAGCAAATGAGTGGCAAACGAATGTCTTAAAGTATGGGGCGTTATATTTTTCGTTATTCCTGCTTTTAACGCTATATTTTTCAGCTGGCGCCAAAATTCTATTCTTGAAATAGGCTTCTGCAGTTTTGTTAAAAAAACAAAATCCGTATTTTTATTTTTTCTTACTCTAAGATATCTCTGCAGATACATCTGCGCTTTTTGTCCGAAAGGAATAAGTCTTTCCTTGTTTCCTTTGCCTATAATTCTTACAAAACACTCTTCTATGTTTATATCTTTAAATTTTAAATTTATAAGTTCCGAAACCCTCAGTCCGGTTGCATAAAGCAGTTCAAGCATTGCTCTGTTTCTGACGGAAAGTTTATCATTATCCGAAACTGAATTCAGCAAAGAATCGACCTCGGAATTATTGAGCATATCGGGCAAAATAACGGGGATTTTAGGAGTTGACAAATATATGGTCGGATCTGTCTTTATATGATTTTCAGAAAGCAGAAATTTATAAAACTGCCTGATTGATTCTATCATTCTGTAAATGCTTCTCGGTTTAAGATTTAAAGTTTTTAAATGCCAGAGGAAATCAGTTATTTCAAAATGCCGGATTGTCTCATATGAAATTTTCTTTTCTTCAAGATATTTCAAATAAGTCTGCAGATCGGTTCTGTAGGCAAGAGAGGTGTTTTTTGCCAAACCTTTTTCTATAAGAATATAACTGATAAAATCTTCCAATATCTGCATAGTATTATTTTATCTTAAAAACGGATTGTTTGACAATTCCCGCGCTATTGTGCTTGCAGGCCCGTGCCCGGGATATACGGCAATCTTTTTATCCAAATTTTTTAATTTTTTTAAAGATTCTGTCATTTCAATGTCATTCCCTCCGCCGGTTAAATCCGTTCTGCCTATTGAACCGCAGAAAAGAGTATCGCCTGAAAAAAGAAAATCATCAATTAAAATACATATTGAGCCGCGGGTATGTCCCGGAGTGTAAAGTATTGAATATTTGCAAAAACTTGTTTGTTTTTCTTCCTCTTTATCAAACAAAACTTCCGCAGGTTTTATTTTTGTCTGCAACCCTATCATTGTGGAAGCATTTTCAAAAGGATCGCCAAGCATACCGGAATCTATTTTGTGTATAGCCAAAGGTATTCTGTATTTTTCTCTTATGATATCGTCCGATATAATATGATCAAAATGTCCGTGCGTATTTATCAAAAGCTCAGGCTTTATATCCAACGAATTTATTTTATTCATAACGGCTTCGCCGTCCTGCCCGGGATCTATAACGACAGCTCTGCGGGTAATGCTGTCATAAATCAAGTAACAGTTTACTTCCAATGCGCCTGAAATTACAAAATCTGTTTTTATCATTTTATTTTTTATCGTGTACAAAAATATTTTTATGTTTCATAATGTAACTTGCGCCTGAATATATAGTCAGCACCGTAACAACAAACATAAGCCAAAAAGGCAAATTAATCAAACACCATCCCGCAAAACCCGACCATGAAGGCATATTAACCAAATCATAAGCGGTTACGGAATAAAATTTAATCAGCGTAGAATTTATTATAAGAATAACGAGAATCGTAATAATTGCAACTATTTGAGACGTAGTTTTAAACTTCCCCGATCTGCTTGCCGGTATTATAACATTCTGGGACGCCGCGAGCGATCTAAGCCCCGTAATAAGAAATTCCCTTGATATTATGCATATAACCATCCAAGCCGGAACGCCCAAAGTATATATTGACACAAAAGAAACAAGCGCCGAAGTTACAAGAAGTTTGTCAGCCAAAGGGTCAAGGAAAATACCGAACGTAGTTATAGTATTGTATTTTCTGGCTATTCTTCCGTCGTAAAAATCAGTGATTGAAGCTATTATAAAAATCAAAAGAGCGATGATGCTGGTATAAAAAGTATCCAATGCCAAAAATAATATAAATACAGGAACAAGAAATAACCTGAGCATTGTAAGTTTGTTTGCTAAATTCATAATTACCCTTTAACCGCCGTTTAAAATATTGGATATTATAGCATTAATTCCCGATTAAATCATAATCTTTAAAGCTTGTTATTTTGATTTTTTCAAAAGTTCCCGGAATTAACTCTTTATTTCTGTTGTTTATAATTATGCCGCTGTCGATTTCCGGAGCCTGGAAATACGCTCTTCCATATGCTTTTTTATTATCTGCAGATTCTATAAAAACTTCAAATTCACATCCGTTTTTTGCAGAATTATTTTTGGCGACGTTCTCAAACTGAACGTTTGCAAGAATCTGTTTCCTTTGTTCCGCAACGGCTTTGCTTATTTTATTTTTTAATTTGGACGAACATGCCGTTTTTTGATCTGAATATGAAAAAATACCTACATGTTCAAACAAATTTTTACGGACAAATTGCACGAGTTCGTTAAAATCTTTTTCAGTCTCTCCCGGGAATCCCGTTATAAGAGACGTTCTCAAAAATATTTCGGGAAACTTATTTTTTATGTTTTCAATTATCTTATAAGTATTTAAAGGACGTTTCATACTTAAAAGCATCTTCTTATTTATATGCTGTACCGGTATATCAAGATAATCGCATATGTTTTCATTTTCGCGTATTGTTTCCAAAAGAGATTCCGTTACTGTTGACGGATAAGCGTATAAAAGACGTATCCATTTTAAATCTTTTATCTTAGACATTTCTTTAAGAAGTTTATCCGTTCGCGGCTTTCCGTATATATCAGTTCCGTAAGAAGTCGTATCCTGGGCTATTACGTTTATCTCTCTGATTCCTGCGTCGGCAAGAGCCTTCGCTTCATCAACAATCGACTTTATATTTCTGCTTTTATATTTTCCCCTTAATTCGGGTATTATGCAAAAGCTGCATCTGTGATTGCAGCCTTCCGCTATTTTAATATATGCGCTCGGTAAAATCCCCGATAAAATCCTTCTTCTGGAATCATTCATTCCTCCGGCAACCGCCGTATCCGAAAAAAATTTATTTTTTTTGACAAGACCCACAATTTTTCCGAATGCCCCAGTGCCTGTATATCCGTCTATCAAAGGATACATAGCGGTCATTTTTTCTTTTAAAAGCTGAGGCAGACAGCCAGAAACAAAAACCTTTAAATTATTTCTTTCCAGTTTCATTTTGCAGGCGTTTTCTATCTGTATACGAGATTCGACCTGCGCATCCTGTATAAAAGAGCACGTATGAATCAAAATCATGTCGGCGTCGTTTACATCGTTTGTTAAAAGAAAACCGTCTTTGACAAACAACCCCGCAACGGATTCCGATTCGACGGTATTTTTTGAACATCCTAAAGTTATAATTGCAATTTTTTGATTTTTCAAAATATTAACTTTTCTTAAGAGTAATTGTATTGACTTTATTTTGGCTTGCGCCGGACATCACATCGATTTTATTATCGTTAAAATACACCTCTACGCTCTCAACATTTCCTATTTTAACGACAAAATTATCATAAGCAAAAGCTTTATATTCTTTACCGGCATATAAAGTATCTTCATAAATTTTTTTATCATCAGAATCAATTCTTATCCATGTATTTTTAAAGGCCTTAATAAAAAGCGTTTGTTTTGTTCTTTCGGCTGCAGGCGGCGTTTCATGAATTGCCGCGTTATCCTGAATCGCGGCGGTTTCGCCGCTTTGTCCCGCACAAGACGAATCATTTAAAATATAACTATTTGCCGCCAGAAGAAAAATAAACATAACTGCCGCCGTTATCAGCGTTATCATTAATTTCGAACGGCCGCCGCCTTCTATGCCTGACAAACTGCGGGTTTCGTCAATATTTTCATGATGTTTGAATAAGTCATCCTGTTTTATTAGTTTGCTTTCCTCATACATCTTTAGAATTTCATCAGGATTCAGACCCAGATATTTAGAATAGCTTTTTAAAAAATTTTTGTAGTAAACTTCGGCAGGAAAAGCATTAATATCGGAATTTTCGAGCCCTATTATATAAGACTCTTTAATCTTTGTAATTTTTCGTATTTTTTCCAAAGAATATCTTTTCTTTTTTCTTGCCTGTTTTAAAATTTTTCCTATTTCATCCATTGTAAAGCCACCGCCTATAATTCTATAACTTCTATGTCTTTTTCAGGTTTAAACCTGAAAATATCGGTTCCAACCCCCGTATTAAGCTTATAACCTTTCAACTCAACGTCTATTATAAAATTTTTATTATCGAATTCCGCGCTGTTTACAAGCAGCGTTTCTTTGCCGATATTAATATGCATTTCCCATAATTGTCCGGAATCTTTAGGTTTCATAAGAAGCCTGTATTCTTTATTGTTTTGGGACTCTTCCAGAATTATCAAATTATTTTTTTCAAACGATCTGAAATTTTTTCCGAATCCCACAAGCATCGTAAGTATCATATCACTATTTAAAACATCTTTCCAGTTTTCGACTACAGCCTGCTTATTGGCAGGGACGTAGACCGTCATTTTTTTACCGTCAATGTAAGTATGCTGTTCACATGGTTTTTTTTGAAACATATAAATATAATTTTGTTTTTTATACTTTACTATTCCCGAAGACGCTTGCTTTTCACCTGTTGAAACATAGCTTATTGTCTGCATAAAATTGAATTCCATATCGCGAATATTTTTATCCGCCGTTTCAATTTTCGACAATACATCGTCCGTCTTAACATTTTCTCCGTAAGAAAAATTATAAAAAACACAAATAAACGCCAAAATAAAAATATATTTCTTCTTCATCAGTCTCCGTTATGCGCCAGATATTCCTGTATCATATCAAAATTTATTTCCCAACGGTTGGTGCCTTCGGGTTTGGAAATAAAATCTTTCATTTCCAAAACGCTCAGAATATTTGTCGCTCTTGCCGAAGAACCGAAATTCGCCTTAAGCAAATCCTGAGAAATTCTTCTTCTTTCAAGAATCAGTTTTAACGCCGGTATCAAATCTTTGTTTGCTTTATCGGTAGCGCTGGCTGCGGCATTAGCGCTGATCTCGGTAACTAAAGGCTCATATATTCTCGGGAAATCCTGATCGGATATAAATCCGACTACTTTTTCCGCTTCTTTTGTGGAAACAAAAGCTCCCTGAAGCCTGACAGGCCTTGCGTCGGAAGGAGGAAGGAACAGCATATCCCCCTTGCCTATCAACTCTTCTGCGCCTACAGTATCAAGAATAACTTTTGAATCTATGTAAGACGTTGTCTGGAAAGACAGTCTTGCAGGAAAATTTGCTTTTATAACACCGGTAATAACATTAATTGACGGTCTTTGCGTAGCGAGAATTAAATGGATTCCCACGGCTCTTGCCATTTGTGCAAGCCTTTGTATTGAATCTTCTATTTCTTTTGAAGCGACAAGCATAAGATCAGCCAGCTCGTCAATTATAACGACTATATAATAATCTTTTTCTCCGCCGGTTTCATCCATTTTGTTATTATAATCATCTATATTTCTTACCATTTCACGGGCGTATTTCTCATATCTGGCTTCCATTACGGTTACAAGCCTTTTAAGCGATGCCGAAGCATTTTTAGGCTGGGTTATTATATCGGCATCTTCTGCCATACAGCAAGGGTCGTATAAATGAGGCAAATCTTTATAGACTGTCATTTCGACGCGTTTAGGGTCTATAAGCATAAATTTAACTTCATCAGGCCTTGCCTTATAAAGAATCGATAAAATAATGCTGTGTATTCCGACGCTCTTACCCGAACCGGTTGAACCGGCTATAAGCAAATGAGGCATTTTAGCCAAATCTGCCACATATCCTTTACCGTCTGTGGTTGTCCCCAAAGCTAATGATAAAAGAGATTTTGAACCGGTAAATTCTTCAGTTTCAAGTATTCCTTTAAGCCCGACTAAAGAAGCTTTGGGATTAGGTATTTCAATGCCGACCGCCGATTTTTCAGGAACA
>JBAYZJ010000038.1:0-11221 GCA_041672565.1 Endomicrobiaceae bacterium | reverse complement strand
AAATTAAGAATTGGATATATGAAAAAATTTTTAAATTAAAGCCATTTCAAGGTGATTTTCTTGCAGATATTTTTAGAGATTATAAAATATTAATGATAAATAATTATATAAACAAAATGCAATGTAGAGAGTTTTTATCTGAAGAAAAATTTGAAAAAAAATATGGCGAAAAACCTTGGAATGTTATTAATGGTATTTTAAATAATAAAATATTATTAAATTTTGTTTTTGAAGAACCTGAAATAATGGATTTTACTTCTCAATATCAAGTTGTTTGCAAAAATACAATAGGAGATAAATTTTTTGTTTCAGATATATCAAGTGGGGAAAAAGTTTTATTGTCAATAATTATTAATATTTTCTCTGCAATTAAAAAAAGAATTGAACCTGTAAAACTGATTTTGCTAGATGAATTAGATGCTTCATTACATCCTTCGATGATTCAAAACTTATTAAATCTATTAGAAAAAATATTTGTTAAGGAATATAATATAAAAGTTGTTCTTACAACTCATTCACCAACAACGGTTGCTCTTGCAGACAATAAATATTTATATTATATTACCTCTGATTCTGATAATGTAAAAAGAATAATAAAGAAAGATAAAGATTTTATATTGAAAAAATTAGCATATGGCATTACAACCCTATCCGTTTCATATATAAATAGAAAAAATATTATAACAGAGAGTGAATATGATGCTGAAAATTTAAGTAAAATTTATGAAATACTTTTAGCTAGTAAAGATATTGAAAGTCATATTAGTTTAAATTTTATTCCTTCAGGAGTTAACGGGACTGATGTCTCAGGAGATTGTAACAGGGTTTGTAAAATTGTTGGTAAATTTGATAATTATGCAAATGTATATGGTGTAATAGATTGGGATTTGAAAAATAATACTAAAGATAAAATATTTGTTCTTGCCGAAAATGAAAGGTATTCAATAGAAAATTGTATATTAGATCCTTTGATGATAGTTTGTATGCTACTATTAGACAATAAGGCTCCTATAGATCCATCAGAATTTGGATTAAGTAAATATTTTGCATTGCCAAAAGATAAAAATTTTGAAGAGAATATTCAAAAAGTTATAGATTCTTTTATAAATAAAATAAGTAAACAAATAAAATTCAAAGATATTAATATAAAAACAACAGTTGGATATATTGGTGGTTTAAAAGTTGAAATTCCGACAGAGTATTTACATTTCAAAGGACATAGATTAGAAGAACTATTAAAACAAGAATTTAATCAATTAAAACAATATCGTAATCCTAATGATCTAAAAAAGGTGATTATAAATATGTTAAAACAATATCCTGAATTTATACCAAATTGTTTCAAAGAACTTTTTCTGAAAATTATAAAATAATATAATAAAACGATAAATCCTATAGTTAATTTAAGGGTATTTAACTAGATATTTGTATGTATGAATTTAGCTTGACATTGAAATGTAATTTAATGTACAATTTAAACTAAATATATTAAACTAAATGTAATATATTTGTTTTGTCTCTCTGCAAATGTTATGAGTAAGTCTTTGACATAACTTCAGGGATATTTTATGTTTTTGTTTAAAAATAAAAAAGAAGCTGAAGATAATGGAAAAAAATTTCATATTATTTGGGCCTCCGGGAGCAGGAAAAGGCACCCAGGCAAAAATGATAAGCAAAAAATTTGAAGTTCTCCATCTTTCAACAGGAGACATGATAAGAGAAGCTAAAGACGATCCTGTATTTGCTCCGTATTTAACGTCGGGGCAGCTGGTGCCGGATCAAATTATCGTGGATATGGTTGAAAAAAGGCTTCAGAGAGAAGACTGTAAAAACGGTTTTTTGCTTGACGGTTTCCCGAGAACTTTATTTCAGGCGGAAGAACTTGACGGTTTTTTGCAAAAAATGAACAGAAAAATAACCGAAGTTTTTTGTATTGAAGTGCCTGAAGAAGATATTATCAAAAGATTGTCGGGAAGAAGAGTTTGTCCGTCATGCGGCGGGAGTTTTAATTTGGCTCTTAAGCCTTCAAAAAAAGAAGGCGTCTGCGATTTCTGCGGAGCAAAACTTGTCCAGAGAAAAGACGATAATCCCGAGACGATAAAAGAAAGGCTTGACGTCTATAAAAAACAGACGGAAATTTTGATAGAATATTATACCAAAGCAGGTAATATTGTAAGGGTTGACGGAACATTGTCTCCAGAGCAAGTCTTTGAAAAGATTGAAAATTTTGTAAATAATAACATAAAATGAAGGCGTATTTTGACTAAAAGCATAGAATTAAAAAGTGAAACAGAACTTAAGAAGATGAGAACTGCCGCTAAAGCAACGGCAAAAATTTTGGAAAGCCTGAAAAGTTTTATCAAACCGGGCGTTACTACGGAAGATATAGACAAAGAAGTATTTAAACAAATCAGTTCTTTTAATATGAAACCTGCTTTTTTGGGATACGGCGGTTTTCCCGCATCGGCGTGTGTTTCAGTTAATGATGAGCTTGTTCACGGGATACCGAATGACTCTTGTGAACTTTCTTCGGGAGATATCGTAACTGTGGATGTCGGAACAATTTACGACGGTTATTATTCCGATTCCGCATATACTTATCCTGTAGGCGTTATTTCGGAATCAGCGGAAAAGCTGCTTAGAATTACCGAAGACTCATTATATAAAGCTATAGAGCAAGTCAAACCCGGCAACAGATTGGGCGATGTTTCCTACGCAGTCCAAAGTTATGTAGAACCTTTGGGTTATTCAGTAGTTCGTGATTATTGCGGCCACGGACTCGGCAGAAATCTGCATGAAGAACCAAGCGTTCCTAACTTCGGAAAACCGGGAACGGGGCCGAGATTGCTTCCGGGTATGGTTATTGCTATAGAACCAATGGTCAACATAGGCAAATATTACGTAAGAGTTTTGCCTAACGATTGGACCGTTGTTACCAGAGACGGCAGTTTATGCGCTCATTTTGAGCATACGGTTGCAGTCACAAAAGACGGTTATGAAATTTTGACTAAACTGTAAAAAGCGGGAACTGAAAAGTTCCTCGAAACAGAAAAAAGCTGTCGAATAAAAGGAAAAAAATGAAAGAAGACAAAATTGAAATTACCGGTAAAATACTTGAATCACTGCCTAATGCAATGTTTAAAGTAGAAATAGAAGGCGGCCACGTAATTTTAGCGCATATCTGCGGTAAAATGAGAATGCATTATATTAAAATTCTGCCGGGCGATAAAGTTAGAGTTGAGCTTTCTCCTTATGATTTAACAAGGGGAAGAATAACATATAGAGACAAATAAAATTAGGGAGTAATGTAATGAAAGTCAGAGCATCAGTAAAGCCTATATGCCAAAAGTGCAAAGTAATAAAAAGAAAAGGAGTCGTAAGAGTTGTCTGTGAAGATCCAAGACACAAACAGAGACAGGGATAACTTTTTTGTTGAAATAAGTGTTTAAATAATATAAAATAAATGTTTTTAACGGAGGAAGCATAATGGCAAGAGTTGCCGGAGTTGATTTACCAAAAAATAAGAGATTAGATATAGCATTAAGATATATTTACGGCATAGGACCTGTTATTTCAAATGCAATTATAAAAGAACTTAATCTCGATCCTGCAAAAAGGATTAAAGACCTTACTGAAGGCGAAGTCAGCCAGATTAACAATCTTATCACTAAAGAGTTTAAAGTTGAAGGTGATTTAAGAAGAGAAATTCAGGCTAACATCAAGAGATTAATCGATATCGGAAGTTACAGAGGAATCAGACATAAAAGAAATCTTCCCGTAAGAGGACAGAGAACTAAGACAAACGCAAGAACGAGAAGAGGAAAGAGAAGAACCGTAGGTGCCGGCAAAGCTGCAAAACCGGGCGCAAGGAAATAAAATAAACAAATATAAGCTGGAGGCTTAAAGATAATGGCAGATGATAAAAAGAGAACCGTTGGCGTAAAGAAAAAAGTCAAATTTACAGGCGGTATGGCAAGAGCATACATACAGTCAACATTTAATAATACAATCGTTAATATTACGGATGATAAAGGCAATACTTTAGCTTGGGCTTCAGCAGGCGGTTCAGGTTTTAAAGGCGCAAAAAAAGGAACTCCGTTTGCAGCTCAGATGACGGCAAACGCAGTCGGTAAAAAAGTTATGGATTACGGCGTAAAACAAGTTTCTGTTTTCGTTAACGGTCCCGGTCCCGGAAGAGAAACCGCGATCAGAGGTCTTCAGGCTTCAGGTCTTTTAATAGCGGCTATTAAGGACGTTACTCCGGTTCCTCATGACGGCTGTCGTCCGCCTAAGCCTAGAAGAGTGTAGTTTTTAAATTAGATTTGCAGTAATTCATATAAAGGGAAAATACTTTCGGAGGATTTTAATAGATGTCACGTTATATTGGTTCGGTTTGTAAACAATGCAGAACAGAAAGAGAGAAACTTTTTTTGAAAGGCGACAGATGTTCGACAAATTGCACTCTTGAGAGAAAAAGAGGCAAAAATGCTCCTGGACAGCACGGCGCAAAGAAAAGCAAAATTTCTGAATACGGCAAACATTTGAGAGAAAAACAGAAAGCAAGAAGAGTGTTCGGTTTAACGGAACAACAATTTAAAAGATATTTTGCAGTTGCCGATAAGCTGCCTGGAATGACAGGCGACAATTTGTTGAAACTTCTTGAACTCAGGCTCGATAATGTTGTATTTAAAATGGGTTTGGCACATTCAAGAAAGATGGCAAGACAGATGGTTATGCACGGCAACGTTACCGTTAACGGTAAAAAAGTTGACGTTCCTAGATATCAGGTTGCAATCGGCGAAGTTATTTCGGTAAGAGAAAAATATAAATCAAATTCAAGTCTTAAGAAACTTATGGAAAATACCGTTTCAGTTCCTTCATGGTTGAGTTTCAGCAAAGATACTGTTTCGGGAACTATTATGAGCGAGCCTCTTAAAGAAGAGTTTTCTCATCCTATAAACGGTCAGTTGATAGTTGAATTGTATTCAAAATAAAAATAACCACTTGTCAAAACGGTGAGTTAAACGGAGTAATATAGCATGAAAATGCCAGATTTAGAAAAACTAAAAAAGTTGCAATTGGAAGAAAAGACAGCCACAAAAACTTTCGGAAGATTTATTGCGCAGCCTTTTGAAAGAGGATACGGACATACAATCGGAAATTCATTGAGAAGAATTTTGCTTTCAAGCATTGAAGGTTCCGCAATCACTTCAGTCAATATCGTCGGAGCACAACACGAATACGCCGTTATTAAAGGCGTAAGAGAAGACGTATTGCAGATAATTCTCAACCTTAAAAAAATAAGAGTAAAATTAAATGCCGCAGGTCCTGAAAAGCTTCACTTAAAAGTAAACAAAGCCGGACAGGTTACGGCAAAAAACATTGATAAAAACAGTTCAGTCGAAATATTGAATCCCGAGCAGGAAATTGCAAATATAGATGCCGGAACAACCCTTGAAATGGAGCTTGAAGTTTCCAAAGGCAAAGGATATGTTTTTGCAAACGATATAAAAGAACACAAATATTCCGCCGGAACAATTGTTATGGATGCGCTTTTTTCACCTGTAACAAAAGTTAACTATGAAGTTGAAAACACCAGAGTTGACCAGGCGTTAAATTATGACAGACTTGTTATGGAAATATGGACAGACGGTTCAATATCTCCTCAGGAAGCATTAATACAGTCTGCAAAAATTTTAAGAAATACTTTAACAATATTCACAGGCGAAGCAAGTTCTGAAACAGAAGAAGAGGCTGCGGCTGAAGAACAAACAAAACAGGAAGACAAAACTGAAGAATTAAAAGCTCAGCCTATCAGCATTTTAGATTTGTCAACAAGAGCTTCAAACAGCCTTAAAAATGCGGAAATAGAAACAATAGGCCAGCTTATATCATATTCTGAAGTAGATCTTATGGAATTTGATAAATTCGGCAAAACATCTTTAACTGAAATTAAAAAGAAATTGGAAGAGATCAGCTTGTCTTTGAAGGAGCAGATATAATGATAAAGAATCACAATACAAGAAAATTAGCGGTAACACCTTCTCATAAAAGAGCTATGATGAGAAATATGACGACAAGCCTTTTCCTTCACGAAAAAATTACGACAACGGTTCCTAGAGCAAAAGAAGTCGTAAGATTTGCGGAAAAGCTTATAACAAAAGCAAAGCCTGCAGATTTGGACGCAAAGAAAGTTTTGCACGGCGAAATTACAAATAAAGACGTCGTTAAAAAAGTTTTCGACGTTTTAGTTCCAAGATACAAAGAAAGAAACGGCGGATATACCCAGATTTTCAAACTTGGTTTGAGAAAGGGCGATTCAGCTGAAATGGCAGTAGTTAAGCTGGTTATATAGTTTATTTTTTAACACAGATATGGGCACTGTTGGTACACACGACCGCAGTGCCTGTTGTACGTCTAGGCAAAATAACAACGCATTATAACGCCATTGCAATTTGGGCTGTAGCTTTGAATTTTGTTCCCTCACGTACCAATCGCTCCGCTTCACTTACGTACGCTTCAGTCTCAAAATTCTTCGCTTCGCTCCAAATATCAACGGCTAACTACAACGACAAAAAACTTTTTTTAAATTTTTTGATTTTGGGTTACAACTTCCAATTTTCAAACCTTATGTACCGTTTACACTTTTGTACACTGCGGTTTGAAAATTCCTCGTTTCACCTCAAATGTAATATGAAATACAATTTTAAATCGCAATAAAACAATACAGATAATATTATTTTTCAATTTTTAATTATTAAAAAAACATTTGTAAATAAACAGAATTTTTGCAAAGTAAAATTAAGTTAACAATAATATGTAACTAAATATTGACATTTATGTTTTTTTATGTTATATATTTAATAGCTTACAAGCCGATAATAAAATGAATGTTTTTTATAAATATGAAAACTTACTTCATCGTTTAAAATGTTCTTTATTATGAATAAGATTAAAAAATCTTAAAAATGAATATATAAAAATGAAGGAGGGGACAACAATGACTAATATATTGAAATGTATTAGAGAAGATAAAGGTTATTCCCAAGAAGAATTAGCAAAAGAGTTAAATATTACTCGTCAAACATTAATTAAATATGAAAATGGAGAGAATAAACCTTCTTTAGAAATTATTAAAAAAATATCAAAACTTTTTGACATTGATTATGAATATTTAATTGACAATAAAAAACCACCTAAAGTTTCATACAATATTGTTAAAAATGATAAGAAACAAGAAAAAATAGATATTCGTATAAATATTCCACAAGAAAATATTGACAAATTTAAACAGATATTATTATATGTCCTTAAAAAAGTTGGGGCAAAACCAAATGTAGGTAAAACAGTTATTTATAAAATATTATATTTTATAGATTTTGATTATTATGAACTATATGAAAAACAATTAATGGGGTTAAAATATATAAAAAATACATTTGGGCCTACTCCTGTAGATTTTGATTGTATTATTCAAGAAATGGAGAAATCTGGAGAGTTAGAAGAAATAAAAACAAAATTTTTTAATAAAGATCAAACAAAATATTTACCTATTAAAGAGCCGGATTTATCTTTAATTTCGGCTCAAGAATTAGAGCATATAAATGAGGAAATTAGTAGATTATCAGATAAAACAGCTACAGAATTATCAGAATTCTCTCATAAAGATATTCCTTGGATAGGGGCAACAATGGGTGAAGTTATAGAGTATGAAGCAGTATTTTATAGAAATGAATTAACATCTTTAAGGAAATATACCGATGATTAATTATCATGAAATCTCTGAATTTCAAAGAGATTTTAAGAATCTCTTAAAAAGATTTAGAACTTTAGAAAAAGATTTTGAAATTATGAAAAAATACACAATAGAAACGCATCATATAAAAAATGTTCCTTCATCTGCGATATTTAAAATTGAAGGTTTTTGTGGAGAAAAATATACATCAAATAAAATTAAAAAATTTGCTTGTATGTCGTTGAGTGGTAAAGGATCAAACTCAAAAATTAGAGTAATATATGTATATGAAGAAAAAGAAAAAAAAGTAACTTTCATTGAAATTTATTTTAAAGGTGATAAAGCAAATGAAGATAGGGACAGATTGAAAAACTTTATAGATGCATTAATAATATAAAGTTTTAGAATAAAAAATTTGACAAAACACTTAATTTTGTATATTATACAAATGTATTTAAATGGTGATAATTAAAAAGGTTATATAAAAAATGGAATGGTTTGATAAATATGGTAGGAGTTACTTATAGCTTAAGATTTGGATGTTAGTTTGCAATCTTTCCTAGAAGTTCCATCCTATAGAAGTAAATAATCATAGAGTTGTAAAAGTTTTAATATATTAGTATGTTTGTAAATTTTCTATTGTATATGTATTTTTACATTAACATATAAGAATTTACAAAAAAACAGTTAATTTAAATGTTAATGTTGCGGTAAGGGGGTGAATATTTTTAAACTTAAACTGGGCAAAAGAATTGTTTTAAACAAAACTTTTGCCCGAAAAACAAATTCTAGCCTTTATGAGAGAAAGCTAGAACTACACAAGCATAATTATGGTTGCTTATTACACTGCACGATAAGTTTATCAAAATTATGCCATTTTGTAAATAAAAACTAGGGGGATTTAAAATGGCATTTTCAGTTGAAGTAAAAAAAGAAGCTTTTAAAAGAGCAGGTGGTAAATGTGAAAGTTGTCGCAAAGAGTTAATCTACGAACATAATGGAAGAGACACAGGAAAAGGAGCATGGGAAGCCCATCATCGTTTAAGTGTTGAGTCAGGAGGAACAGATGTTCTCTCGAATTGTAAAATTTTGTGTTGGGAATGTCATGAAAAGACATTGTAATTGTTAAAATTGGGGGCACATAATGAAAAATAATGTTTGGACAGCAAAACATCCAGATGGTGGATGGCAAGTAAAAAGAGAAGGAGCTTCTAGAGCGACATCTATTCATGATACACAAGCAGAAGCAAATAAAGTTGCTAGGCAAATAGCAATAAATAATCATTGTGAACACAAAATACAAGGTAGAGATGGGAAAATTATAAATACAAATAGTTATGGACACGATGATTGCCTACCTAGAGATACAAAATAAGTTTTTAACGAAATGTAGGTGGATTACAATCCACCTACATTTTAAAGTATAAAAAAGAAATAGTTTAATATAAAAGAGACAAGATATAGATATTTATGAAAAAGAAAATTTTATTATTGTTATTAATTCTAAATATTTTTTCAATATTTGCAGTTGCACAAACTAGTATTTTTACAGATACATTAAAAACTAATGCTGTACAAGAAATAGAAATATTAAAAAATGAAATTAACAATTTAAAAAATGACATAAAATATATCAATGAAAAATCATTAAAAACTGAAAATATTAAAGCTCTTTTAGAAACAAATAAAAAAGACGAAAAAAAATCGCCGATTTGGGTTATTACTGTAATTGTATCTTTATATTCTGGAATTTTTGTTTTTTTAGTTGTAGCAGTAGGACACATAAAAAATATTCCACCAACATTAGGAGAGATATTGGGAAACGCATTAAAAAGAACGGTTTTGATATGTATTTTTTTTATAATAGTTCTCTTCTTATGTATCTTTTATAATATCTCATGGTTATTACTTCCTATTGCTGTGATAAATTTTATATTATTAACGTATCTTGCTGTTATATCAATTGAATATGTAAATATTCGTAATTTAACTTGGAAAATATTTAAATCAAGACCAGATAGATTTAAAGATTCTATTGAATTTTATCTTAATAAAAAAGATTTTGATATGGCATATAACTTATTAAATTCTATAAAATTGGATGATGTAAATAACAATAAATTCTTTAATAAAATAAAAATAAAGCTTAATTTAAAAAAGGATTATAGTAAAACTGTAGAAAAAAGCATATCGGCAATACAAAGCTTATTTAAGAATGAAAATCTTGTTTATAAAAAAATAATTTATAGAGATTTTTTGAAAAGTTATATTAAGCTTTTATTTAAAACGCAAGATTTTAAATTTATAGAAAAAGAAGTTTATAACTTTGTGTCTATTTTTGCTGTATTCATGAAACAAAAAGGAGAATATTATCAAAAATTATATGAAAATTGTGTTGAGAATTTTGTTTTTATAATTGCAAAAGCGATTAAAGATATTAATGTGAGTAAAGAAAAAAAATTTATAGATTATCTGATAGATAGTTTTATTACATATGCATTTGTAATGATTAGATATAATAAAATAGATCCTCTTAGATATATGTTTGAAGAAATGATAAAAGTTGTACGTTCAATAGAGTTTACAGAAGATAATTTTCTTACATTAAAATCTAAATTTTTAAAAATATTCAATCCCAGAACTAAAGACGTAAATGATATTTTAATGTTTTTCTTTCATAGAGTAATAAAAAACCGTATGGGAAAGAAAGTATCAAGTGGTTTAATTAATGAGCTTTTGGAACATCAGTATAATTTTGTTTTTGTTCAATGTAAAGATAGTGAACACTGGAATACATATTTAAAAGAATATTTGGCAATAAATAATCAAGAATTTGCAGGAATACTCAAGCAATATTCTCTAAGATAAATATTCCAGATTAGATGCTAAATTCATAAAAACCTTTCCATCTTAACAACTCATATCAATTTATGTACAATATATAATAAGCTGGCAAGGGTTGTAAATAGTGAGTTGGTGTGTTAAGGGTTTGGGCATTCCAAAAGGCTGTTTTTACCGTATTACAATCAGAATGTTTAAGACGGCAGTAAGTAATTGAACAATCTTTTTTAAGGTTGTTTTTGCTTTTATTTAATAAGTGGGGATATATGGATTTTGTAAAAAATAATTTTTTTGGATTGACGCTTTGTTTTTTTATAGCGGTGGTTTCTCTTTGTTTCGGTAAACTTGTTCCTGTTGTGGGCGGACCTGTTTTCGGAATCCTTTTGGGTATGACAATAACTTTGTTTTTAAACGATAAATCTTCTCTTCAGCCGGGCATTAATTTTACAAGCAAAAAGATACTTCAGTATGCAGTTATACTGCTCGGTTTCGGAATGAATCTTACAAGCGTTATCAAAGTAGGGTTTCTTTCGCTTCCAATAATAATATCAACTATCGCAACATCGCTGGCGGTTGCTTATATTATGTATAAACTTCTTAAAATGGAAAGAAATATATCCGTTCTGATAGGCGTAGGCTCTTCAA
>JBAYZJ010000037.1:0-11243 GCA_041672565.1 Endomicrobiaceae bacterium | reverse complement strand
TCAGTGAAGAAAAGAATATGATCGGAGATATATTAATCTCTTATTCCAAAAATTCTATAAATAAAGACATTGTATTTTTAAATATGTTTTTCCCCGCTTATAGAAATTTACTTACGGCAAATATAAGTTATAAAGAATATGAATATTACAAGAAAAACATTCATATATTTTATAATTTATATCTGAAATACATAGGTGATGATGATTTTTTTGAATTATACGGATATTCGGATATTGCCGAGCGTTTTAACGATTTGAATATTAAGAGAAACAATTTGTTTGTTAAAACTCTGCTAAACAATGTAAATAATGATTTATCTGGGCAATCTGCAATTTTCGGAAAATATGCAAATATAAACGCAATACTGGCAGCTCTTCCGAAAGCGAAGAAAATAAAAGTTATCGTAGCCGGCGGTTTTCATACATCCGGAATAAATTATCTTTTAGACAGCGACAAGGTTTCTTATATAACTATAACGCCTTATGTGAAGAGTGAAGATGTTTTCTATCAACAGCATTATTCGGATTCATTGCTTATTCAGGCTGAAACAGACAGAAATGCCATAGCAGGCGAACCTTTGCTGGAGCAGAATGCCGCAGTCTTCTCAAACAGTTTAGCTTCAGTGCTTAACGACTACAGAAAAGACGGATACAGTTGGGAAAAAATATCCGAGTATATAAATGAGATTATTCAGGCAAATAATTTTCAAAATTCAATAAAATTTGAGGTTTCCGGAGACAAAGCTTTTTTTGATGTTTTGAGCGCTGCAGGAACAAAATATCAGATTGAATATTTAAACGGGAATGTATTAATAAATAAAAATACCGATCAACAATCCGGCACAGGACATTCTACGGCTCTTGGTAAAAACATAAAATTGCTTGTAAAAGAAGCTTTAAATATTTCTTCAGTATCCAGAATGCTTGGCATTTCATTAAAAGATGAAATAGAACAATCGATAAGCGGGTCAAATGTCAGTGAAAATCAAAAAGCTGTCGATTTATTAAGAAAACATAACATTTTGCTTCCGGAGTTTGCCGATAAGTTTTTTGCTTCTCTTTTCAGAGTTTCTTCAAAAGTTAAATCTAACGAAAGATTAAAAAAATTGCTTGCCGATGTTCTCGCCGATTCAGGGCAGGAAGAGTTTAAAAACGTAAAAATTGTTGTTGGAACTTCGCCTAAACTTATAGGAGCAAAAGCCGACGGATACGGCGGTACGCAGGATTACGGATGTTTGGTCTATGTGTCACATGAGGCAGACGAGAAAGGTGTTTACCGTGCTAAAGAATTTTTTATAGCCGATGCTTTAATGCAGAAACTCGAAAGTAAAAATGATGATGAAGTTTCGGCTTTTTTTGAAGATTTGCTTAATCATGAAAGACTTGAATCAATTGCTTTGCAGGGAGAAAGTGATATCTTTAATTCATACATTAAAATCAATAATAAATCAAAAAATACGGGAACTTTTCATGAATTTGTAAATTCAACAAATTTTAACGATTTTCTCAAAGAGCAGGGATATTCTCAGGAACATTATGCCGTTCAGGTAGAATTATTGGATGTTTTGGATAAAATTATTCAGGAAACGAATGACAGCAATTCAGAGTATTCAAATGTTATTTCCGTAAGTGAATTATCCGAAAAGGAAGATTATTCTTCGGATAAAATCAGGGATTTTTTAAATGTCAGAATAGGAGTGCAGGAAGTTACGAAACAATATATAAATGAGCTTGCGGATAAAATCATAAAACAAATTGAAAAAGAGCAAAAAATTCAAATAGATAAAAATGCGGATATAAAACAAGTGACGGAAGTGTTGGATAAATATATTATCGCTTACAGACAATCCGACGGTGAAAGATATATGAAAGATATAGCCGACTCTGTAAAAAACAGACTTGAAAATTTAATAGTCCATCGTATGGAACTTGACCAAACTTCAGAAAGCGCAAAAAACATAAAAGTAAAAATAACAGTAATCCGGGAGAATTTGGAAAGCTCCGGATACGATGACAAGTTTTTTTTAGAAGATTCAAAATCGGTACAGAACAGAAATGTATTATTTGTTGATGACATTATGTCAAAGCAAAGCAATACTTTTAACAGAATTTATGATTTGCTTATGAAATTAAAATCAAATAAAGTTCAAGGATGCGTATTCTTTGATTTGTCTAAGGAATCAGAACAGAATTTATTGTCTAATATGGTATATGAATTAATACTGAAGCCACAGGATGATGAAGATAAATCATCGATACTCGGCAATATAATAAATAATTTAGACGGGAATGTTTCAAAATATATCGTTCCTTGGCTTATACGTCTTATATCGGAAAATAAAAATGTTTTTGAAAAAGTAATCGAAGGATTGAATGATTCGTCTAAAAAACAGTTAATAAAAAGCATATATACAATTTTGGAACAAAAACAGAATATAAAAAATGTTTCTTCCTATGAGATTTTTTATCTTCTGATGTGTTTGTCGAATAAAGAGGTGATGAATGCAGGCAGTAAAGAAAATATATTGGGAGTATATAAAAAAAGCGATTTGGAAAACCTTGTAAAAGAAAAACAAGACGGCAAAGGTTTGCTTATGGAAGCAAAATATGATGATTGGAAGGACAATGTTCCTTTTCTTATCTTGTATGCTTCTCTTCAGGGATATTCAATTATCGACCTTTCAGGCATAAGTACTTTTAATTTTCAGGAAAGAAAATTAATATCCAAATATGCAAATAAATATAATATTACCATAGTCGATAAAAAAACGAAATCAAAACATGAGTATGCGTCAAAATTAGATGAGCAGGGACTTAACGAAGCTATAGCTGTTTTAAAATCAAAAGTTGACGGATACAGAAATGTTTTTAATAATACGGTTAAACAAATAAACAACAATAAAAAATACTTTGATGCAAAGGCTCTTGATAATGCCAATAAAGAGTACAGCGCAAATATAAGGCTTGCAATGCAGGAAGCAAAACAGCTGGCATTGAATATATTAAAAAAAGACGGTATACCTATAGACGAAAGATTATTTCTTATCGTTGTCGGAGGATCTCTTGTAAAAGGGAATATGATGGTTGATTCCGATATCTATTATGACATTATAGTTCCCGACGGATTTACGGCGAGATCAATAGAATCTTATTTTACTCCGTTATATTTTTCTATATTGCAAAAAATGGGATTAAATAACTATCACGTTTTGAAATATTCAACAACTCGTATAAGCAGAAGAAATATAAATACTTTTGTTGATGAAAAAGATGTTGCGGTGTTTTTGGATTATGAACCTATTGACGGCAATACAAAAAATCCTCTGTACAGAAAGTATATGGATAAAGTCATTGAAGAAGCCGTTTCAAAAGGAAAAGAAACACTGGAAGATTTATCCGTTGTAACGCGTCAATACTATCCTATTTCAAAAGAAGGCCACGGAGAATTGGGAAATTCTTTTATGCAGTCTCATACGGAAACGGAATCTTTCAGCAACAGATGGACATTAATGGCTTTTGAATCTAAATTAAAAGAGATAATTTTTAAATATATATATGATAACCGCGGTAATGACGAAATGGATATGTCTGAAATCCCGAGAAGCGTTGAGGAACAAATCGTTTTTATTAAGAAAAATATTGCGGCGGATGAAACCGAAAAAAATCAAATAGACAAATTATATAAAGCATGGATGGTTTTGTCAGGATACAGATACGGCAAAACGAATAATACATGGACTGTTTCCTCCGCAGAAGAACAACAACAGAGAGAATTAATAAATGAATTTGTTAAACCGGCAACGACAAAGAACAAAATCAGAACAATGCAAAAATTCAGAAACAAATCTCAAAATTACGGCGATGTTTTATCAGTAATTGAAAAGTTCTTTTATGATAATGTTACATCGGTTGATATATACAGGAAAGGTTATGACAGTTATTCCCATATAGCAAAATGGATGAAATATAATTTAAAGGCTGATAAAGAGCAAAATCAGGAAATATGGAATAAGGCTAAAGTAATATCTCTTCTGATTGAAATTGATAACGATGAAATAAGAAATAAATTAAAGAATATATCGTATATAAGTTCTTATACGGATGATATTTTCGAAAGTTTGGATAATATAAAAAAAATAGACAGAGATTTCCCTGGATATTCAAATCTGGACGGAGAAAGATCTCTGCAGAATTACTGGAATGCCGTTATGAAGTCTGCAAAAAACCCTGCCACTATGCTTGCTCTTCTTGCTTATAAACTTACAAAAGCGCAGTATTCCGAAAATCAGGATGATAAAAAATTAATATATACCGTTTATTTGCCTTTGTCAAAAAGATTCGGGCAGAGCGAAATGTATGAATATATAAGGAATACTCTGTTTGAGTTTGATTATCCTAAAGAATATTTAAATCTATTAAGTTTAATTAAAAGCTTATACGGGAAAACATATTCCGAAATAAATAATATTAATGAGGCTCTTAATAAACAATTCGGGAAATATTTAAAGGCCGAAAACGTAACGATAAAATTCAGGACTAAATCTTTATACAGTATATACGAAAAAATCAATTCAAAAAGAGTAAATGAAGAAGAAATAAAACCTGTAACCCAGCCTGAAAAGGATTTTATAACATTTATACTTAAAGACAGAAAACATTTTCTTGAAAATGACAAAGAACTTAAAGAATACAGTGATATGCTTATCGATATGATAAAGACAGTTTATTATGAGAAATTTTCTTATACGGATAATTATGAAAAAATGAAAGAAGAAATAATCTATATTTTGAATAAAAGATTCTCTTCGCAAAGTGATAAAGAAAAAGAATTTTGTCACGCATTGGTTAAAAATTTAAAGCTTCAAATCTTCCAGAATCCTCAGTTTGTCGATTTTATATCACTGATGATACAAAGAGCTGAAAATGAAAAATCAAAAGATGATAATAATAAAAATCAAACTTTGAGGGATTATTTGCTGTCAAGTCAGGATGTGTTAAAAAATGAATATTCCGTATGTATATGGCTTTTTGACTTGTTCGGTGAAAATCTTAAAGATTTGGTCGGACTTCATATAATTTCCGATGATAATAAATATCAGGAAGTTGAGGAGATTCTCAGGAAATATAAAAATAAAATGATTTTTTATGATTTGAAAATTAATCATAAAAATATGCAAAGCAGATTGAAGATGAACGGACTTATAAAAGGAGAAAGACTTCTTATTCCTGCTGAAATATGTTTGTATAAAGAGACCGATTATAATAATGAAACTTACGGATTATATAACAGCGGAAAAATATCCGCTTCTCATTATATATACAAAATGGGCGCCGGATGGGATGCAAATTATCTGGAAAATATTTTTGCTCATAAAGTGGATTTAAATTATATGTATTCTCCTTCGGAAGATATTCAGGAATCCAAAAAATTTATTTTTACTTCCGATAATTTTGTTCCTACATATGATATTTCTGATAATTTTAAAAAAATCGCTTCACAATTTGACGATGTCGTAACTTGTTTCGTTGAATATAACGATAAGGTTTATATTCAGGTAATGCCTAAGGGATCCACCGTTTATGATTTGGGAATGTTTAAAGAATTTTCAGAAATGGGCGAGGTTGCGGTTTATGACGAAAATGGCGATGCTTTGGAGGCTGACGCGAAGGTCGAAGATGTAAAAAGATACAAAATATTTAAAGATAGTACAGTGATGAAAATTCCTCAGGAACAGGAAGATTTTCATACAATTAGATCAAAGCTTCAGTATGAAAGAAGAAATTCTCCAAAAAGACAAACAGAAGACATCGGAACATTAAATGATTTAAGGAAAAAAATAAAATCGGAAGATCTCGTTGGCTTATCATCAATACTTTTAAACAATGCAGACTTAATTGATATGAAAGACTTGACTGCAAAAGAAATAGCGGCTCAAATTGCAGTTAAGGAAAATATTGAACAAAGTAACAGGCAAAATTTTCAGGATAATTTAGAAACTTTTATTATTATTTTAAGACATTTTTTAAAAGTTTACGGGCTTGATAAAATAAATCTTTCTCATTTCTTGATTAAATCCATAGATATTGCAAATCATTATAAACTTTCGGATGTCGCCGAATTATATGAAAGTGTGGCATACGGCATTATTGCGCTTGATTCAATAAAAACTTATTTTTATACATTCGTTAATGTTCAAACTGATAATTTTCCTGATATTATAGATAAAATAAGTAAAGTTATGAAAATAAAAGAGTTGGCGGATCCTGCCCAGTACAGCAGAAATAAAATAATTTTCAATATCAAAAATCCTGACGGAAAGACTGATGTTAAAACATATGTTTTGGAATCGTCTTTAACAGATTCTGAAATAATCAAAAGATTATTTTCAATACAAGGAATAAGAAATATTTCTTCAAGAGAAAATAAAGATGAAGCAGGGACGTTTGTTTCAGTCGAATCTTTGAGAGGTAAGAATTCTCTCCCTCTTATGTCTTTAGGTAATAATATAGAAGAATTAGTCCGCTATGCGGCACAGTTTCATTCACAAATTATTCCTCAAATATTGGCCGGGACGGAATTAATAAGCAGACAAAATGATGATTTTATGTCTTCAATTGAAGAATATCCCGTCCTTTTAACAAAAATACTTTTAAGTTTGTATGAGGAAGGAGAACAAGAAAAAGGAGAATCTTTATCGACAGAAACCCCTTTTCTGAAACAGTCTGAAACAGACAGGATGAAAATAGAAATAAGTGATAAACTTAACGTTTCAAAAGTAAATATTAAAGTTTCTCAAAATGCGGATCTTGTATTGGATGAAAATACATATTCTTTTGCGTCATTAACGGTTTCTGATGATGAGGCGACGCTTTATGTCAGCGGGATGTTTTTAAAAGCTCTTGAAAATGTTCCCGATAAGAGAAATTTACTGTTAAACGAATTACTGCTTCATGAAGTAAATGAGTATTTGGCGTTAACCGGCGGATATGCATCTGACTATAAAAATTTTCATGAGCAGATAAAAGATAATATAAATCAAAAGGAACTTTTATCTTTTGCAAAAGATACTGCAAAGCAAATAATGGACACAAGAAGACAAAATGCATTTTATGAAATTGAAAGTTTTGTAGCTGATTTTACTACAAGTCCTGCAATGAATAAAGAGTTTAAAGAATTGTTAATGTTTGGAAAGGACAGTACAACAAATGATGTAGAAAAAACTTTAAACAATTCAATTGAAAAAATTACAAAATTAATTGTTTATACTTTGACTGGTGAGATTAGCCCCGTATCAAACGGCGTGCAGGGAATATCAGTTATTCCGGTAGAAATTTTGAAGTCAGTACTTATTTCTTTAACTGATATGGATAATGAAAATAAAACGGTTCTTTATGAGTTGTTTAAATCTGCAAAAGACAAAGGGAATGAAAAGTTTGAATCAAAAGAATCGTTAATAAGGGCATTAAATAATTTGATTTCAAATAATCCTCAGGCAGATAAATATCAATATTTGCTCTCCAAAATTGTGGAGCAAATATATTCCGTAAAAGACCTTGAGGAGACGAACTCTTCAATATTGGAAGAAGTCCCGTCTATTAAAGTTGAAGCAGGTATTTCTGATACCAAGGTTTCTTTGGAAAGAATGCGCAATATATTGGCTGCGGCATAAATATATGTTTGAAAAAAACGGGTTAAATTGTTAGAATTATTAAAATTTATTTGGAGAAAGCAACTATGGAATTGTTTAAAATGGCTAAAGAAGCGATGTCTATGAAAAGCAAATTAAAAGAAATGGAAAAAGTTTTAAAATCAAAAGTTATAGACGTTAATTATAAAGGCATTATGATTAAAATAAATGCAAAAAATGAAGTAATTGATTTAAAACTTCCTGAAGATATTATGCAGAAATCATCAAAAGACGCTGAAAAACTCATATTATCGGCTTTCCAAGAAGCTATAAAGAAATCTCAAGATGCTATGGCTGAAGAATCAAAAAAAATTATGGGCGGAATGAATTTTCCGGGTTTAAACTGATTTTTATAAAAAACGGCTTATCGCTATATCATAATTAATATTTTGTCGCTTTTTAAAAAGTATTTTACTTTTTAAAGAGTTGGCGGTTTTAATAATTTATATACAAAAAATGATAAAAATACTTCACAAATACATCGTTAAAGAATTTATAAGTTCATTTGTATTCGGACTTACTATTTTTTCTGCTATATTGCTTCTTGACCAAATTTTTCAGCTTGTAGATTTGTTTTTATCTAAAGGCGTAGGTTTTTTTTTAATACTGCAGCTGTTTATACTTATAATCCCTAATATCTTATCGCTTACAATACCGATGGCCATTTTGTTCGGCGTTCTGCTGAGTTATGGAAGACTTTCTGAAGATAATGAAATTACAGTTATGAAAGCCACCGGAATCAATTATAAAACTTTGTCGATGCCGATTATTGTTTTTGTATTATTTGTCAGTATCGGCCTTATTTATTTTAATCATTATTTATCTCCTTCAACTCATATGTATTTCAGAACATTGTATAAACAGATTCTTACAAAAACTCCGCTGGCTAAATTTGATGAAAAAACAATAACGGATATAGGCGGATACAGAATATACGCCCATAAGGTAAATTCAAAAACAAATACTTTGTCCGGAGTTAATATTTATAAATTCGTTGATGATAAGAAAGACGGAGATTCTTTTTATATAGGGAAATCAAATCAGAATGGAAAAATAAAAAATAATCGCGAAGAGAAAAAAGGGAACATTATTCCTTGGCGTATAGCCTCATCTTCGGCAGCGGTTTCCGTTGAAAGAAATATGGTTACGTTGAAATTATATGACGGTTATTGGCAGAGATCCGATCCTAATAAACTCGGCAGTATGATTCATATGAATTTCAGCACATACAGATTTTCAATTCCTTTCGGAGAAAGCGTAAATTTTGACGATGTCGCTTTAAGAGAAATGACTTCGGCAAAACTTAATGCTAAATTAAAAACATTTGAAGAAAAAGATCCTCAAATATATACATATAAAAACGAATATTGGCTGAGATGGGTTCTTGCTGTCGCGCCGGTTATTTTTGCAATTGTTGCAATACCGATAGGCATAATGTCTGGCAAGGGCGGTAAAGCCATAGGATTCGGAATGAGTTTATTTGTAATATTTATATATTATATGTTTTTAGTTATATCTTTAAATATCGGCGAAAAAGGTTATATTCCTTCATGCTATATAATGTGGCTGCCGAATATCGTCATTGGCGCGGCAGGATTTTTTCTGTTCAAAAAAATGGGTAAAAAATAAATGAGAATAATATACTGGTATATTGCCAAGAAATTTTTAAAACCGCTTTTTTTTGCCACTTTTGCATTTGGTTTTATTGTTATGATTTCAGAGTTTTTTAGAGAAATGAGTTTTTATATGGAACAGAAAACTCCTTTTTCTACGATTCTTGAATACCTTTTTTTAAGTCTTCCTTGGTGGATAATAGATGTTTTTGCCGTTTCTGTTTTGCTTGCTTTGCTTTTTTCTTTGGGCGAACTTGCAAAGAGAAATGAAATAACCGCCATTAAGGCCGCCGGAGTCAATACATGGAGAATAATATGCCTTTTTATGTTTATGGGCTTTGTTATAGGAATTGTTGATTTTTCGGCGAGAGAATTTATTATACCTCACACCGTTGCAAGAGCAGAATATGTAAAAAATATAAAAATAAAAAAGAAAGAACCCGCCAACACCGTAAATGAATATTACAATTTAATAGTCGCTTTGCCTAATAATTCAAGAATGTCTATAGGATATCTTAATGTTAAAGACGGATATATGAGAAATATAATAGTTGATAAATATGATGATAATTTTTATCTCAAAAGAAATATCGTTGTAGGAGAAGCATATTATAAATACGGCGGCTGGCTGTTGAAAAACGGAGTTGAAAGAGTTTTTAATCACGGGAAAGACTGGAACGAGACTTATTTTGAAAGCAAAGTTTTCGGATTAAAAGTAAAACCGAATGACTTTGTAGTGCAAAATACAAGATATGAACAAATGAATTTGAAAGAATTTAAGAAATATATTCAAAAAAGGCAAATGCTCGGGGAAAATACTTTAAAAGCCCAAATTAAATATGATATGAGGTTTGCAAATGTTTTTTGTCATATAATCGTTATGATGATAGGAATACCTTTTGCTTTAGGACTCGGCAACAGATTCGGAAAAATAATAAGTTTTACTTTTGCTCTGATATTCTCTTTTATATATTGGAGCGTAAGGGCTGTTTGTTTGTCTTTAGGTGAAAATCAGGTGCTTAGCGTATGGCTTGCGGCATGGATGTCAAACATTATATTTGGCATTATAGGCGTTTATCTTATGTCAAAAATAAAAAAATAAAAAAGAATAGATATTATTCTATAATACATGTCTTAAGATTTATTGAATTTTAGATATAAAAGATGTAAAATCATAAAGATAAAATTTATTGATTTAACGGAGTTTTGTAATGATTAAGGAATTAATTGGCGCGATTTTTGGCTCGCAAAATGAAAGAGATATAAAAAAGATAAAACCTGTAGTAGAACAGATAAATTTATTGGAACCTTCCATAGAAAAATTATCCGACGAAGAATTAAAATTAAAGACGGATGAATTTAAAAAAAGACTAAGGGACGGCGCTACATTGGATTCTTTGCTTCCCGAAGCTTTTGCATGCGTAAGAGAGGCGTCCAAAAGAACGCTCGGCTTGAGGCATTTTGACGTTCAGATGATCGGAGGTTATATCCTGCATCAGGGAAAAATTGCCGAAATGAAGACAGGTGAAGGTAAAACTTTAGTCGCCACGCTGGCTGTATATTTGAATGCTTTGGAAGGAAAAGGCGTACATGTCGTTACAGTCAATGATTACCTCGCTAAAAGAGATAAGGAATGGATGGAGCCGGTATATAACGCTCTCGGTATGACTGTCGGAAGCGTCTGCCACGATATATCAAACGACGAAAGGCAAAAAGCTTATAACAGCGATATAACTTATGTTACAAATAATGAGCTTGGTTTTGATTACCTTAGAGATAATATGGTTGTTTCTAAAAACCAACGAGTGTTAAGACCGCTGCATTATGCGATCATAGATGAAGTCGATTCTATTTTAATTGATGAAGCGAGAACGCCGCTCATTATTTCCGGCGCGGGCGAGAAGTCAACGGATAAATATTATATTTCGAATAAAATTGTTCC
>JBAYZJ010000036.1:0-11362 GCA_041672565.1 Endomicrobiaceae bacterium | reverse complement strand
TCTTTCTTTTGTCCGAGCATTTGTATTGCGGCGTTTATTCTGGCGACATATCCGTGATGATCAGCACCCCATAAATTTATAACTTTAGAGAACTCTCTTTCATATTTATTTTTATGATAAGCTATATCGGAAGCCAAATATGTATATCTTCCGTCGGATCTTTTTAATACTCTGTCTTTATCATCGCCGTAATTTGATGAAGCCAGCCATAAAGCATCATCTTTTTCATAAGCATAACCTTTCGTCTTTAAATAGTCGCATACTTTATCCACTTCGGTTTTACCGGAATCATCTTGCTCTGACGCTATCTTTGATTCTGAAAACCAATTATCAAAATTTACTCTGAAAATTTCCAGATCTTGTTTTATCGTTTCGAGAATCCTTTTATGAGATTCTTCTCTGAAATCCGTATCTTCAACATTTTTGCCTTCATTTATTAAATCCTGCGCAATGTCTTTTATATAATCGCCTTTATATCCGTCTTCAAGAAAAGGAATATCCTCGCCTTTTAACTGTCTGAACCGCGTTTTAGCAGATTCGCCTAAAACATTCATTTGATTGCCGACGTCATTAAGATAATATTCTTTTACTATGTCATATCCGAGATGTTTTAAAATCCTTGACAAACTGTCACCGATAGCAGCTCCTCTTCCGTGCCCTATATGAAGAGGCCCGGTAGGATTTGCAGAAACAAATTCAACCATTATTTTTTCTTTGCCGAAACTTTCCTGTTTTGCGTAATTTTCTTTTTTATCCAATATTTTTTTAAGTTCTTCCTGTAAAAAATAATCAGTAAAGTATAAATTGATAAAACCGGCTCCGGCTATTTCCGCCGCTTTGACAGATGACTGTAATTTTGCAGTTATTATATCAGACAATTCCTGCGCGATAATTCTCGGATTTGTTTTGATTTTTTTCGCTATTACCATAGCCGCATTCAAAGCCAGGTCAGCATTGATGTTTTTAGGAGGAATTTCAACGCTGAAAGCAATCTCTTCTTGTAATCCTTTTGATAATGCAAATTCGTCAATTAAAACTTTTAACCGATTTTCTATATTAAATTTTAACATTTATATTTCCTTTATATATTTACTGCCATATTTCATATTTAATCTTGGAAGAATCCCATCTTTCTTTCGCAGGTTTTTCTTCTGCGGCTTTGCCTATGACTACTAACGAAAAAGGAACTATGTTTTCAGGCAGTTTAAATAATTCGGTAAAATTTTTCACTCTTTCTTCAACAGGAAAAATTCCGCACCATACAGAACCGTACCCCTTAGCCGTTGCAGCCAAAAGCATATTTTCTGTTGAAGCCGCACAATCCTGCTGCCAATATCCTTTATACTGCTTTTCCAAATCAGCGCAAACTATTACAGCCACAGGAGCATTCTCCAACATTTTTGAAGCTTGATGTATCTGCATGATTTTTTTATGGGTTTCTTTATTTTTTACGATTATAAAAGACCAATGTCTTGTATTATACGCCGAAGGACTGCTCATGCCGGCATGTAAAATATAATTTAAATCTTCCTGAGGTATTTCATCAGGTTTATAACTTCTACAGCTTTTTCTGTCGAATAAAATATCCATTTTTTTCACTCCTTCACCATTCATATATTGTTTTAACGAATGATGCTAAAGATTTATTTCCCAACGCAAAATTTAGAAAACACAGTATGTAAAATATCCTGATTAACGTCAAACCCTAAAATTTCGTTCAATAAAAGCAATGCATTCTGAGCTTCAAAAGAAACAATCTCATCACTGTTTCCTTCTTCAATTAACACAAGAACGTTATCCATCTCTGTTTTCACTTTACATAGCAAGTCATACTGTCTTGCATTCAACAAAAACTCTGATTTTTCGGCAATTTGTTCGAGATTCAACATAACAAATATTTTCTCAAGTATATTTTCTATCTTAGTTTGGTTTACACTCGAAAAATTCACAATTTCCTTAAAAGGATACATTTTGCGAACATCCGCCAAAGCGGTTTTTTGCGGCAAGTCGGATTTATTTAAAACAAGAACCACTCTGTCTGTTTTGCCTTTAATCAATTCGGCTATTTTTAAATCATCGCTGTCCAATGTTGTGTTTGAATCTATCACCCATATGACAATATCTGCGGCGTTTATTGAAGCTTTTGTCCTTTCCTGCCCTATTTTTTCTATAGGATTTGAGCTGTGATGTCTTATGCCTGCCGTATCGATTATTATAAACGGCAGATTTTTATATTCTATGTTTTCTTCTATAGTATCGGTGGTAGTTCCGGCAATATCTGTTACTATCGATCTTTGATAGCCTAAAATGCAATTTAAAATCGATGACTTTCCCGCATTTGGTTTACCGACGATAGCTATTTTTATTCCGTCCGCCGCTGCTTTGCTCAGGCTGTACGAGGATATTATATTATCTACTTTTGATATAATCCCATACATTTTCTCTTTTTTCTGTTCTCTTGTAAGAAAGTCAATATCTTCTTCAGGATAATCCAAAGATACTTCGAGATAAGCGAATAACATTGTTAAATCTTCTTTAACTTCCCGGATTTTTGCCGAAAAAGATCCCTGTAAAGAATTTAAAGCCAATTCAACAGACTTGCTGCTTCCGCTGTTTATCAAATCGCATACGGCTTCGGCTTCAGATAAATCCATTTTATTATTTACGAAAGCCCTGTACGTGAATTCTCCTTTATCGGCAAGGCGCATATTTTTTTTAGTCAGCAATAATTCTATAACCGACTGAACAATCAACATATTTCCGTGAGTTGAAATTTCAATTATATCTTCTCCGGTATACGTATGAGGAGCTTTCATATAAATAAGAACCACTTCATCCAATTTTTTATTTCCGGAATAAATATATCCGTGATGAACTGTTTTGTTTTTGATATTTACAGGATTGTGACCGGCGTCAAAAAAAACTGAAGACACTATGTCCATGGCAAATTTCCCGCTGATTCTTATCGTAGCTAAAGCTGATTTTCCATGACCTGTCGCAAGAGCGACTATAGTGTCTTCCTGTTTAAATAAATTCATTTTTTTTCTGCTAAAAGTTTTACTCCGACCTTTCTCATTGCGCCTTCGCCTTCGGAGAAAGTATCAAATCCGCCTATGTTTTCCAAATACAAATGAATAAATTTTCTTTCTTTTGCAGACATAGGGTCAAATCTGTATATTTTTTTTGTTCTTTTTACATATTCAATGGCTTTTTCGGCAAGTACTTTCAATCTTTCCTGCTGCTTTAACCTGTAATTTTCAGTATCGACGTTAACTTTAACTCTCGTATCGGAATCTGTGTTAAGCATAAGCTGAACAATATATTCCAAAGCATCAAGCGTTTGTCCGCCTTTGCCTATAAGAAGACTGCCGTTATCGGTACTTATTTCCGCTTCAACTATTCCGTCTTTATAGTAAGCTTTTAAATCTTTAATTTCTATATTCATCATCTTTACAATATCTCTTACATATTTTTCAACATTCTTGCAGGCAAGTTCCGCATTAACTTCAATTTCTTTCTTTGCGTCCGAAGACTTTCCTATATTTACATCCTGCTTTAAAGTTAACAAAACTTTTGCCGGTTTTGCACCCATCAAACCGAATAAACCGGACGTCCCTTCATCAAGAATTTTTATTTCCACTTCTTCTTTTTTACAATCAAGTTTTTTTATTCCGTTGGCGATTGCGTCTTCTATATTTTTGCCTGAAATTTCAATCTCTTGCATTTTTTATTATCCTCCCCTAAATCTTTTTCCCGTCTTGTCTTAAAACGAAATACTGAACTATCATTGAAACAATACTGTTTGTAAGCCAGTAAAGCACAAGCCCCGAAGGGAATCCCCAGAACATAAACGTAAATACTATAGGCATTATATACATCATTCTTTTTTGCATAGGATCCGACGTAGCGGCGGTCATCTTCTGCTGCAGAAACATTCCGAGTCCCATAATCAGAGGAAGCATATTTACAGATATTCCACCGATGTGCATTAAACTGTCGCTTGCAGACAAATCTTTAACCCATAAAAGCCATTCCGCATGTCTCAACTCATAAGCGTTTCTTAATGTTGTAAAAAGTGCCCAAAAAATAGGAAGCTGAAGCAACAAAGGCAAACAGCCGCCCAAAGGATTTACTTTCTGGGTTCTGTATAAATTTATCATTTCCGCCTGAAGTCTTTTAGGATCATTTTTATATTTAGTCTGTAAATCTTTTATAACAGGCTGGATTTTTTTCATTGCCGCCGTAGCTCTGAAACTTTTTAAAGTAAGCGGCAAAACTAATATCTGAATTATTACAGTCATAATAATAATTGACCAGCCGTAATTTCCGGTAATTCCAAAAAGGAAAAATAATACACTCATAGCTATTTTGCCGAGCCATCCGAAAAATCCGAAATCAACTGTTTTTTCAAGACCGATATTAAACGTTTTTAAAGAGGAGTACGATTTCGGACCTACATAAAACTGCAAAGAAAAATTTTGGATATCGGTATTTTGTTTTACATTCGCCGAAAGCAGCAGCATCGGAGCAGTTTTTTTGCTTTGTCTTGCCATCCCTACATTTGCAAAATTTAAAGCATTGGAAGGCATGAAAGCGGCAAGGAAATATCTGTTATCTATTGCAACCCATTTATACAATTGCGCAGGATTATTTTCGGTTTTTATTTTTTCAAGTTTTGCAGGCATTGAAGAAGTATATCCCAATACTCTTGTTACGGAAACATTTTCTCTCAATTCTTTAATATCCGTTCCAAGACCCGGTCCCCAGTTTAATTCTATTTCAGGCAGCTTTGCATCTTCTTTTAACTTTTCAAGCTGTATGTCAAGTTTATGCAAATGGTTACCGGATAAACTGTATTTCTTAACTATTTTCCAATTTTCTCTTGAAACATATGAAAAAACGACCTTATTTTCTGTTTGCTCCGTAATTTCATATACAGACCCCGGAAAATTGCCTAAAATAGGCGCCGTTTCCGGAAGAACAAGATCCACAAAACTTCCGTTCTTTTCTCTTATAAACCAATTTCTTACGCTTGCGCCTTTATTTGAAAAAACAACTTTATAGTCATTACCCTCTACGGTTACATCCTGTTCTTCAATTTCTTTTACAGGAGCCTGTACAGATTTTTTTATTGTTTTTTCTTCTTTTTTATCATCAGGCGATAATTGTACTGCGTTAATGTTTTGGCTTTCCGACTTGTTTTGCTGCAGCATTAACTGCTGAGCGGGCTTAGGCTGAAAAAAAACATACCAAAGCATTAAAAATAATGTTGAAAAAACAACAAACATAACTGTATTTTTTTGCATAAATTACTCACTTTTTATTTTTTTGGGACTAAATCTATGCCGCCTTTATGAAAAGGATGACATTTTAACAGCCTTTTTAAAGCCAAAAAAGAGCCTTTAAAAAAACCGAATCTTTCAATCGCTTCATAAGCATAAGCCGAACACGTAGGATAAAATCTGCATCTCGGAAGGGTAACAGATGAAAAACTTCTGTAAATTCTAATAAGAAAAAGGGCAAACCACTTCATACCAAATTATATATCATTATAAAATTTTGCACTCTTCAGACAACCAAGAACAGTTGCTTTAATTTTGCCGTACCCTGTCAATTTAATCTCTGGTTTTAATATAAAAATTATATCCAAACCCGGTGTCAGCTTATGTTTATTTGTTCTAAAAATTTCTCTTAATCTTCTTTTTGCTTTGTTTCTTTCCACGGCTTTTCCGACTTTTTTTGATGTTACCAGTCCAAGCCTTCTGATCTCATTATTATCACGTCTGTCAAACACAAAAATGTTTACAAAATCAGTCGTTATCTTCTTGCCGTTTTTTAAAACTCTTTTATAATCATGTTCCAGATGCAACTTTTCCTGATAACAAAATGAAAAACCGCCGCTGCTTTTAAGCATTTTATTTATGCCGAAAGAGTAGCTCTTCCTTTCTTCCTTCTTGCGCTGAGCACTTTTCTGCCGCCTGCCGTCGCCATTCTTGCCATAAAACCGATTTTCTTTTTTCTTCTTTCTTTGTTTGGTTGAAACGTTCTTTTTACCATTTTAATTTCCTCTTTACTAATGCAAAATAATCTGTTAATTATAGCTTAAAAATCATAATATAGTCAAATTTTTAATTTTTATCTTATTACAACTACTTTGCCGTTATATTTTTTGCCGTTGTCTTCCTTTATTATCCAAATATACACTCCGCTTGGAACATAATTATAATAATTGTCTCTTCCGTCCCAATGCACTATATCGTCCGTTTCGGTTGTGGTACTCGGCAAAGGAATATTCTCAGGGACTTTCCAGCTTATATCTTTGATTAAATTACCGGAAACATCATAGATTTTTAAAGTTCCCGTTTCAGTTTGAACTCCTTTAAATTTTATCCATCCGTCGGCATATAAACTTCCGTGTTTTTTCGTATCGCCGGTAGAACTCTGAGATACGCCTGATTCCGGAATCCAAGGATTAGGATAAACTTTTATATCAGCCTTTGCCGATACTGCGAAACAAATAAAAAAAATACAAATTAAAAATATCTTTTTCATCTTCATCATCTTATTCTTTCCAAAGCGCGCTGAGCTTCAATCTTATTAGGTTTATAGTATAAAGACATCCTTAAATATTCTCTGGCTTTATCCATTTCATTTTTACTGTAAGCTTTCATGCCTCTTTCATAAAAAGTCTGGGAAACTTTGTCAACGACTCTTTCAAGCTCAAAAGAAGCCGAAGTATTTCCCGGGTTATATTCGAGAGCTTTTTTATAAGACTTAGCGGCAAGCTCAAATTTATTGTTTCTGAAAGCTTCAAACCCTTTCTTATAATATTTTTCCGATAAATTATAACTGATTTTTGATATATAATTCTGAGCGTTTCTGTAGTATTCCGTAAATTCATATTTTTCCGCTATTTCCTTTGCCTTCCTGAAATAAACGACTGCAGCCTCGAGCTTACCTTTTTCATATTTTTGCAAACCGTCATTAAACGAATCTATCAGACGGCCTCTGACTTTATTTTGTTCGGCTTCAAGCGCCGATAATCTTTGATCTTCCGCGATACGCTGAATATTCTTCTCGGCTTTTCCTATAAGATTTTGAACGTCCAGTCTGTGAGGAGCAGCTACTATAACTGCTTCAAAATATTTTATAGCTTCTTCATATTTGCCGGAATTATAATATTTCATTGCCTGCTCATATATTTCATTTGCCTTATCAGAGGCAATTTTTGCCAGCTGATTATCTACATTTACTATTTTTTCATTCGCAAGCTGATTTTCAGAATCAATATCAAGCAAATATTTCAAAGAGTCTCTCGCCCTTACAAGATCGCCTTTTTTATAAAATTTTTCATATCTGTTCCACAAATGTTCGATTCTCTTACTGTTTTCAGCTCTGCTCTGCTGTACTTTTACATTGTTTGTAACCGTTTCTGACTGTTCTATACCGAGCTTTGCAACCCTGTTCGTAGGATCCAACTCTAAAACTTTTCTGTAATACTTATCCGCTGTAACGACATCGTTTTTTTCCAAAGCTTTTGCCGCTTTCGCCATATATTTGTTAACTATCTCCAAATGATACTCGTCAATCTTTTCGAGAGCTTCTACCGTCTTTTTAAGATATTCCTGAGAAGGCCTGTGATCCGGATAAACGGACAATATATCGTCAAACTGTTCTCTTGCTTTTACATAATCTTTTGCATAAAAATTAGCTTCCGCTTCTCTAAAATGATTTGTCAAATAATATTCATACGCTTTTTTCTGGTCTGAAAATTGTCCGAAGGCAAAACTTAAATTAAAATTATGCGTCGAATTTAAATCCGAAGTCGGAATAAAAGCATAATCAAAATTTATTCCCTGAAATTCCAAACCGACGCCCATTCGGGCATTATTCAACAACGATTCTCCTCCCATTTTCAAACCGGCTCTTAAAGCCATAAAATAAACCGGACTGAAAGATATACCGACGGAAGTATAATCATCATAATTTTTTTGATCGTTAAAATCAACGGCTATTCTCAATCTGTAAAAATTATCATTAGAATATCCTAAACCAACCGCAACCGTCTGAGGAAGTTCTGAGCTTCTTTTAACAAATTTCTCGGAAGAGCCGACATTTTTAAAAGCAAAACCGAAACTGACATTCTTAACTTTAGGTATTGAGAGAACTCCTCCGAAATCAACCGCGACCGATTCGGCTATATAATCGGCTAAAGAACTTCTCATTATCTTTAAGTTTGCACCGAATCCACCGTAATCTATAAAAACAGGAAGATATTTTTTCATCGGCAGAGCATAAGTCAACACTGCGGCGATATCATTAGTCTCCCCCAAGCTTATGACATTGCCTTCATTGTCATAATATTGGTCTATATTATAATCGACATACATAACCGAAGCCCCGAATACGCCGATTGAAGTCAGAAATCCGACACCGCCGTAATTATATTGAATATCGCCTGTTACATTTGAAGTGCTTAAAGATGCAACCGTCCTGTATATGCCCACCGTCGAAGCAGGATTGATTACCGCGCCCGTTATGAAGCTTGAAGTCAATGCAACTCCGGAATCAGCCATTGCGGAAGTTACCGGATCGGGATTTAGCGAATATATCTTACCGGTCGCGTATATTTTTGAATAACACACAAAATTCATTAGCAAAACGACTATTAATATTTTTTTCAACGGCATCTTCTGCATCCTTTTATTTGATATATATAAGATTATACAAAATTTTACTTCTTTTTCTTAGCTTCAGGAACAAATTTAAAACCTCTCCCGAAAATGGTTATAATTTTATTTCCCCATTCGCCGAGAGCTTTTCTTAAATTCTTAATATGCGTGTCTATCGTCCTTGTCGTAACAGCCACATTATATTCAAAAACATTTTCAAGTATAAAATCTCTTGTCAGCACTATATTCTGTTTTAATAAAAACATATGAAGAAGATCAAATTCCTTCGGTCTGAGTTTTATTTCTTCTGAATTTATAGAAACCGTTCTGGCTTCCAAATTCATTTCAAGCCCGTCAGCTTCAATAACAGTATTATTTGTTTCCGTTCGGCTGACTCTTCTGAGCAAAGCTCTTACTCTCGCAACAAGTTCCTTATTGCTGAAAGGCTTTGTCATATAATCATCCGCGCCTACGCCAAGACCAATCACTTTATCGGTTTCCGTTGATTCTACCGTCAGCATCATTACGGGAATATTTTTTGTTTCCGGATTTTCCCTTAATAATCTGCACAGTTCTATTCCTCCTATCTGAGGCATTTTGACATCCAAAATAGCCAAATCAGGCTTTGATTTTAAAATTCTTTTATACCCTTCGTCGGTATTGGAACATTTTATAACTCTGAATTTTTCAGCCTGCAGTAAATCGGCCACTAATTCTCTGATATTTTCCTCATCATCAACAATTATTACTTTATTTTCAATCATTGTCTCCTCTTGATAAGCAAAATTTATCTGCTGTATTTTCTTCTTTCAAAAACATAAGAACTCCGGTTATTTTTTTTAGCCAGCGTTTTTAATTCGGAAGCTCTTTTTGAAATTTCCGCAAAGTGGGATATATGAGCTATGTTGGTTGTAATAATACTGATTGAAACTGTTATTATAGGAAACTGTTTTTCATTATCATCTCTGTCCATAGAAACGATATATCCTTTCTCAAAATCCTCTTTGTCATAAAATCTTTTTATTCCGTCATCGAATGTTTGTATAATGTTTTCGGCTATGCTTATGCTGTTGTCCATATCCGATATTATTACAAAATCATCCCCTCCTATATGACCGAGAAAATCCGACGTTACGCCGAATTTTTTTATTGACTCGTTAAGAATATCGGCGGTAAACTTTATTACTTCATCTCCCCTGTAAAATCCGTATTTATCATTAAAACTTTTAAAATTTGACAAATCTATATACAAAAGAGAAAAAAATAATTTGTCGGCGATTCTTTTTTCAATATCATGCTGTATTGATAAATTACCCGGCAGAGCAGTTAACGGGTTTACGTCCAAGCTTTGTTTTTTCCTTTCCAAAATATTTTTAACTTTTGTTAAAAGGACCGAAGTTTTAAACGGTTTTGTTATATAGTCATCCGCACCAAGACTTAAACCCTTTATCTGTTCGGTTTCACCGGAAAGAGCGGAAAACATCATGACAGGCAGATTTAAAAATTTCGGATCTTTTCTTAATATAGTCAAAACTTCAAATCCGTCCATAACGGGCATAGACCCGTCCAATATAACAAAATCGGGAAGCTCCGAATATACCTTTTCCAGCCCTTCTTTCCCGTTTTCAGCTGTAATAACGTTATATCCGGCGATCGTAAAAATATCCCGCAGCATTTCTCTTAAAAGAGGCTCATCATCAATTACCAATATTTTGAAAACCATTTATTTAGTTCCTTATTTAGGTAAAACAAATTTAAATGTAGTCCCTTTACCCAAATCGCTCTCCGCCCAAACATAACCTTTATGCAGCTTTATCATTTCAAACACTATCGTTAAACCTAAACCTGTCCCTTTAGGCCTCTTAAATTCACCGTCCTGAACCTGATAGAACTTTTCAAATACCAAATCAACCTGATGCTTTGGTATCCCTATTCCGTCATCCTGAACAAAAATTTCAATATATCCGTCCCCGTATCCCGGAGAATTCGGCATAATTTTAACAGTAATTTTTCCGTTTTCCTTCGTAAACTTCATTGCGTTGCTTACAAGATTCGTTATAACCTGTTTTATTTTTTCGGCGTCAACTTCTATCAAAGGAATTTTGTCCGTCATCATATAATCTATTGTTTTATGCTGTTGTATCGCCAAAGGCTGAAACAGAGAAACTATCTCTATGACCAGAGACTGCATATCCGTCTTTGTTTTTTTGATTTCAAGCTTATTTGCTTTTATTTTTGCCAAATCAAGAATGTTATTGATAAAATTAGTAAGCCTTATGGTCGCCTGTTTAATTATCTGCAAACCCTTTAACTGTTGTTCTTTTGAAAAATTCTTCTGAACGCCGTCTATAAGCAAATCGCAATAACCGTCTATCGCCGATAACGGAGACCTCAATTCGTGAGAAACGCTTGAAACAAAACTGTCCTTCATTGAATCGAGTTCCTTAATCTGCTTTGCCATATTGCTGAAAGTTACAGAAAGCTTTCCTATTTCGTCTTTTCTCTTTATTAATTTTACTTCGGTATCGAGATTTCCGTTGGCTATCTGCTCTGATGCGCCGGTAAGCAGTTTCAAAGGTTTGGCAAAAGTATATCCGAGAAAATTTGCAAGAAATATTCCCAAAAGCATTGCTATAGTGGCAACAACTTTTATCTGGTGGGTCATTGTCGAAATACCTTTATTTATCTGC
>JBAYZJ010000035.1:0-11439 GCA_041672565.1 Endomicrobiaceae bacterium | reverse complement strand
TTGGTCTGAACATTTTTTTAATCCTTTAATTTGCTGTTTTTAGGCAATTAACTTTTAAAAACAACAAACCTGACAGCAAAAAAATTTTCTTTATAAAAACTTTTTTGCTGTCAAGTTTGGCTTAGAGTATAGAATAAAGCAAATATAATGTCAACAAGCTGTTTGACTAGATTGCGTTCATTTGATAAAATTAATAAAAGTGAAAAGTTTTAAATGTGAATTTTTATGCAAAATATAACCTCAAATACAAGAATTATCCCTATTTTCGGCAATCCTGTCAAACATTCATTATCTCCAATAATGCAAAATAATTGGTTAATATCAAATAAATTGGATTTTATATATTTGGCGTTTGCCGTAGAATCTGAAGATTTGAAACAAGCGATACAGTCTATTAAATTTTTGAATATGGCAGGAGCAAATATAACGGTTCCTTATAAGAACGATGTTATTGAATTTCTGGACGGTATAGATAAAACCGCTGAAAAAATAGGCAGTGTAAATACGATAGTCAATAAAAACGGAAAATTGATAGGATATAATACTGACGGAGACGGACTTATCGCTGATTTAAAATCCAAGAAGATAAACTTGCAAAATAAAACGATTTTGGTTGTTGGAGCCGGTGGCGCGTCAAAAGCTGTATTATATGCTTTAAACAAGCTTAAAGTAAAAAAGATATATCTTACTTCAAGAACGTACAAAACTGCCGAAGCCGTTTCTCATGCATATAAAAATATAATACCTTTAAAAATCAATGAAATTGAAGATAATTTATTTATTGAAACAGACTGCATAATCAATTCTTCCACATGCGGTATGAAAAGTAATGATAAAATGCCTTTTCATATAAAACGACATAAAAAAGATATTATTTTGTATGATTTAATTTACAACAAAGAAACGCCGTTTAAAAAATTTGCCGCCGATAATAAATTAAAGTATTTTTCAGGTGAAGGTATGCTCGTTTATCAAGGAGCGATCGCTTTTGAAAAATGGACGGGAATAAAACCTGGCACTAAAGATACTTTTGCGCTGCTTAGAAAATATATGGAGCAAAATAGCCTGTGAAAATATATATAAAAATTCTTTTATTAATCGCTTATCCGTTAATAACTTATTTAGTGATAGATAAAACTGTTGTTTCTGCGCTTACAGGTTTTGCGTTGGCATTATTTACTATTTCGTCTGTTTTTATTTTTGAACGAAAAGGGAAACCGCAAACTGCAGTACTGGATTTAAGTTCAGTTTCTGATGAAAGAATAACGGATTTTATAAATTACGGTTTTTTCGCTAAAGTTATTCTTCCTGAATTTGTTGTTAGCGAAGCAAAACAGCTTTCAAAGATTACTGGCAATAAAAATATTGAAAATAATATAAAAAAGATTAAAAAAAACGACAAAGTTAAAATATCTTACAAAGATTATAAAGATATTAAAGCCGTTGATTTTAAGATAATCAGACTTGCCGGACAGTTGAATGCAAAAATTATAACGTCCGATTTTAATTTAAAAAAAATTGCCGATATACGGGGTATAAAAGTTGTAAATATAAGCGATTTATATGAATGTTTAAAACCTATAATTTTACCGGGATATAAAATTTCGGTTTTCTTGTCAAAAGAAGGCAAAGAAAGAAATCAGGCTGTCGGTTTTTTGGATGACGGAACATCTGTCGTTGCGGAAAACGGGAAAGCTTTTATAGGCAAGAAAGTCAATTTAACTATAACTTCAATGCTGCAGACATCTTCAAACAAAATGTTGTTCGGACAGATAAGGCAGGACTTGTCCGCAGAGGATGATAAATGAATTTAGCCGTTATAATAGTTGCAGCCGGTTCAGGTAAACGGTTCGGTTCAAAAAAACCTAAGCAGTTTCTTTTATTGAATAAAAAACCGATGTTTGTATGGAGCGTAATGGCTTTTAAAAAAATAAAAGAGTGCTGTCAAATTATTCTAGTCGTTTCTAAAGAAAAAATTCGAGAAATGGAAAAATATAAAAAAATGTACGGTATTGATGTTGTATGCGGAGGGAAAGAAAGATTTAATTCGGTTAAGAACGGATTGAATATAGTCAAAGATGCGGATTTTGTAGCAGTGCATGATGCGGCAAGACCTTTAATTACTGAAAATATAATAAAAGAAATTTTACTGTCAGCGGAAGAAAACGGAGGAGCAATTGCGGCAGCGCCGGCTAAAGATTCAATAAAATTATCGATAAACGGGAAAAATTTAACTAAGTCTTTGAACAGAAAAAATATTTGGCTTGCGCAGACTCCTCAAATATTTAAAAAAAGTATGCTTGATAAAGCATATTCTTCAAAAATTCCATTAACCGTCACTGATGATGCTCAGCTTGTTGAAAAGACAGGTAAAAAGGTCTCGCTTGTCAACAGCGGTTATGAAAACTTTAAAGTGACTGAACCGTTGGATTTTAAACTGGCTGAAATTATTCTGAAAAAGAGGAATACAAAATGTTTGTAGGTTTTGGCTATGACGTTCACAGATTTAAAAAAACGAGAAAATTATTTCTCGGCGGTGTTCAAATATCTGAGGAAAACGGTTTGGACGGACACAGCGATGCAGATGTCTTGGTGCATGCTTTGATGGATGCTTTGCTCGGCGCAGCCGGACAGGATGATATAGGTCATTTTTTTCCTAATACTGACCCTGAATATAAAAATATATCAAGTATTGAGTTGTTAAAAATTGTAATTAACGTACTAAAGAAAAAAAAATATAAATTGATAAATGCAGATATGACGATTATTGCCGAAAAGCCTAAAATTTATCCGTATATAAATGAAATGAAAAAAGTTTTATCAAAAAATTTGGGAATTAAAAAAGAATATATTGCCGTAAAAGCCACAACAAATGAAAAAATGGGTTTTATAGGAAGAGGAGAAGGAATAGCTGCTATGGCGGTAGTATCTTTAAAAAGGAAAACAGGAAAATGAGTATAAAATTTTATAATACGCTTACTAATAAAGTTGAAGACTTTACATCAATAGAAAAAAATAAAATTTCTATGTATATTTGCGGAGTAACTCCTTACGATGTTGTTCATTTGGGACATGCGAGGGCTTATGTAACTTTTGATGTTATCAAAAGACATTTTATAAGAAGCGGCTACTCTGTAAACCATATACAGAATTTTACAGATGTTGATGATAAAATAATAAACAGATCAGTTGAAAAACAAATTTCTCCTCTTGAACTTGCTAAAAATTATATAAATGATTATTTTGTCCAAATGGACAAATTAAATGTTTTGAAAGCAAATGCATATCCGCAGGTTACGGATATGATTCCGCAGATTATTTCTTTTATAGAAAAACTTGAGGAAAAAGGTTTTGCTTATAATGTTGACGGCGACGTTTATTTTTCCGTTGACAAGTTTTCAGAATACGGCAAGCTTTCGAAAAGAAAACTTGAAGATATGAGAGTCGGTGCAAGAGTTGATGCGGATTCAAAGAAAAAAAATCCTTATGATTTTATACTTTGGAAAAAGACAAAAGAAAATGAGCCTCAAAGCGTGTCTTGGCCAAGCAGATGGGCTGCAGGAAGACCCGGATGGCATATAGAATGTTCGGTTATGTCTACGTCTTTATTGGGTGATACGATTGATATTCACGGAGGAGGTCAGGATTTAATTTTTCCTCATCACGAAAATGAAATAGCCCAGAGCGAAGCCTGCACAGGAAAGATGTTTGCAAAATACTGGATACATAACGGTTTTGTAACCGTAAATAAAGAAAAAATGTCAAAATCTCTTGGTAATTTTTTTACTTTGAAAGATATTTTCAACACTTATGACCCTAGAGTTGTCAGATATTATCTTCTGACTCAGCATTACAGGACGCCTTTGGATTTTTCTAATGACAGTCTCAATGCGGCTCAAAAAACTCTGCAGGGATTAGATGAAGCATATTTCAGACTGCTTGCAATTGTAGATAAAAGCGACGGCAATTTGAAAAATGAAGATTTAATAAAAATACAAAAACAGGTAAAAAAAGCATTGGATGATGATTTTAATTTTGAAAAAGCTTTATCTTATCTGCATGAATTGAAAAATTTAATTTTGAATAATCTTGTTGCAGATAAAATAGATTATCTTAAACAGGCTAGATGGCTTTTTGAAGATATTTTAGAAGGCGATTTAGGAATAAGACTTATTAAAAATGAAATAGATAAAGAACTTTCCGTCTTATTAGAACAGAGAAATTCCGCCAGAAAAAATAAAGACTGGAAACAGGCTGATTTATTCAGGGATAAACTGGCTGAACTCGGGTATAAAATTGTTGACAATAAAGACGGAACTTCAACTTTAGTCAAAAAAATATAAAGAAGTTACATTGGTAAAAGGTTGATATTTGATATGGATAAAATATTCGGAAGAAATGCCGTGCTTGAAGCGATAAAGTCTGGCAACAGAACGATAAATAAAATATTTATTTCAAAAACGGCGCATGGGTCAAGTATAGGCGAGATTATAAAACTTGCCAAGGCAAACGGAATTCTTATAAATAGTGTTCCGCCTGAGAAACTTGATAAATTTGAAGAAGAGAATACCCAGGGAGTTGTTGCAGAAGTTTCTTCAACAGAGTATATAGAGCTTGAAACATTGATAGAAGAACTTAAAGAGAAAAAAGATTCTTTATTACTGCTTCTGGATTCAATAGAAGATCCTCATAACCTTGGAGCTATAATCAGAAATGCCGTAGCTTTCGGAGTTGACGGCGTAATTGTACCTAAATGGAGGTCTGCAACTATAAATGAAACGGTTGCCAGAACATCTGCCGGCGCAATAGAACATGTGAAAATATCCAGAGTTACAAACACTTCTCAGGCAATAATAAAATTAAAAGAAAAAGGATTTTGGATAATAGGGGCAGAAAACGGAAACAGAAGCGTTCAAGACACTGAAATACCTTTTCCTTCTGTTCTTATAGTAGGCAGCGAAGGCTTTGGAATTCATCAAAAAATTAAAGAAAAATGTGATTTGATAATTACAATCCCGCAAAGAAATCTTATTTCTTCGTTGAATGTTTCCTGCGCAAGCGCTGTTATACTATACGAAATATTTAGAAAGCAAAATATATAACGACCGTAATATTTTGGCTGCAGTTTTGTAATTTTAAAGTTCATTTACCGCTTGCGCCTAATGTAAACTTCACTTTAAAATTACTTCACTTCGCTCAAAATCTTGACGGTCTAAAGAGTATAATTAGAATATTTAAATATTAAACTGAAAAAGAATTGACTTTTGAAGTGTATATTTATATAAAATATACAAACTTTCTAGTATTTTTAAAGAATTACTTTAAATAAATATTTTGATAAATTTATCTATAAATGGAGTGTTAATATGAATTTTAAAGATTTAAAAAAACTAATACAAAATATATCTAGTAACAACTTTGATTTAGCTACTCAAAAATTGCAAAAAGTTATATTTGCTTTAGATAAGAAAGAATTAATAGATATAATACTAGATATTGGTACAATCCCAGAAGATATTCCTCATGATTCTACAGAAGAAAAATTGTTTTCAAAAGCCACAGATATTGTGTTGGCAAAAACATTCCGAGAATTAGGATTAAAATCAACTGTTAATAAAGGAAGAGCAAATTGTGCAGATGTAGTTGCAAAAAGCGAAAAATATGGATATAGTTTAGTAGCAGATGCTAAGGCTTTTCGTTTGAGCAGAACTGCAAAGAATCAAAAAGATTTTAAAGTAAAGTCTATGTCAGATTGGAAGGGAGATAATGATTTTGCTGTTTTAGTTTGTCCATACTATCAATATCCTAAAAGTAATAGTCAAATATACGGTCAAGCTTTAGATAATAATATATGTCTTTTAAGTTGGGAACATTTATTATTGTTTTTAAATAATTCTATAAATGAAAATAATAATGTAAATTTATCCAAAATATGGGATATCAGCAATGAACTTGCTAGCACTGTTTCTGTAAAAAATAAAGATGCAAATGATAATTTTCATTTAAAAGGGAATTCAATTATATGTAAATATCTTAAAATCGATCAAAATGTATTAAATAGTCAATTGAAGAGATGCAGAGAGGCTACAATTGTAAGAGGGAAAGAAGAAATAATATTTTGGGAAGAAAAAATAAAAGAGGTAAATACATATTCAAAACAAAGAGCAATAAAAGAACTTTTGAAAGCATTAAAATTAAAAGAAAAAATAAGTGCTATTAATAAGTATATAAGTCTTATAGAGAATAACAAATGACAAATACATTAGAAAATCAAATAATAAATGAAAATTGTTTAAATATTTTGCCAAAAATTAAATCAAATAGCGTTCATCTAATTTTAAGTGATATCCCATATGGGATAGGTGTAGATGATTGGGATGTTCTGCATGATAATACAAATTCTGCTTTTCTAGGTACAAGTCCTGCTCAAAGAAAAGCAGGAGCTATATTTAAAAAAAGAGGAAAACCTCTTAATGGCTGGTCTGAAGCAGATAAAAATATATCAAAACAGTATTATGATTGGTGTGGCAGTTGGGTGAAAGAATGGTTAAGAATATTAAAACCTGGCGGGTCTGCTATTGTTTTTGCTGGAAGAAGATTAGCTCATAGATGCATATCATCGTTTGAGGATATAGGTTTTACATATAAAGACATGATTTGTTGGCACAAAGAAAAAGCACCTCACAGAGCTCAGAGAGTAAGTGTTATATTTGATAAAAGAAACGATATATATAATTCAGAGAAATTTCAAGGATGGAGAGTTGGAAATTTAAGGCCTGTTTTTGAACCTATATTGTGGTTTGTAAAACCTTATAAAATTGGTGGAACAATTGCTGACAATATGATTGAAAATGAAGTTGGTTCTTATAATGAATCAGCTTTTTTAAAATACGTTTCGGCACCTAACAATATAATTCAAATTTCTTCAACAACACAGGATACGGGCTTGCATCCTACGCAAAAACCTTTAAAACTTATGCAGGCTTTAATAGAACTTACAACTTCTAAACAACAAGTTGTAGTGGATCCTTTTATGGGTAGTGGCACAACGATTATAGCTGCAGCTTCTCTTGAAAGAAAATATATCGGTATAGAGTTGAATAAAGAATATTACGATACTACTGTCAACAGATTGACAAGATTTAATAAATTAAAAAATGATGATTTGTTTAAGACCGTTAATATCTAATATTTTTTAATTGTTTTGCAGATTTAAAGTTTTGTAGAGAAATATAATGCTTTAAAAGTGAAGATTGCATGAAAAAAGCTTGCCTGATAAACTCTTAAAAAATTAAAAAGTATATTTGTTTTATATGAAATATCAAAAAAGCATATTAATGCAAAATTTGTAGATTCTAAGCATAAGGATAGGTATCATAATAGAATCTGCTCAGATAGACATAAAGACTGTAATTATTATACAAACTATAATATTAAACATCCAGATAAATTAGAAATAATAGGTATTGACACAGAAGATGATGGACAAGATTTCATGGATATGGATTATGGTAGTTTTATTTTAGGGGAACAATAAAAAGGAGAGAAATAATGGAAAGGAAATTAGCTTCAATACAAGTAGTAAAAGACATTAGACCAATAGTTGGTGCAGATAACATTGAGGTAGCAGATGTGTTGGGTTGGAGTTGTGTAGTTAAAAAAGGTGAGTTTCAAGTAGGACAGAAAGCCATTTATTTTGAGATTGATTCAATACTAGATAAAACAAATCCAACATTCGAGTTTATGGCACAAAGAAAGTTTAGAGTGAGGACAATAAAATTACTCAAAACTATTTCGCAGGGGCTTTTGTTACCGCTAAGCTGTTTTCCTGAATTGAAATTAGAAAAACTTAAAGAAGGAGATGATGTTACGGAATTAACTAAAACCACAAAATACGATCCTGAACTTACAAAAGAACAATCTTTTATGCCTGTAAAAAAGAATAGGAACTTGATGATTGAGTTCATGTTGCAATTTTCTTTATTTAGAAAAATTTATTATTGGATAAAACCTCATGTTCCACAATCATTCCCGTCAGATTATGTTTCCAAGACGGATCAACCAAGGCTACAATCTGAGCCGTACAAATTAGAAAAATATGCTCAAAATTTATGCTATGCAACGGAAAAGCTTGATGGATGCTCTGCGACCTATGTTATATCTAAAAATAAAAGCAAGATTCCATTTTCTTCAAAATATGATTATGCTGTATGTAGCAGGAACTATCGTGTAGATAAAAATGGAGGCACCCATTGGGCAGAGATGTCTAAAAAGTATGATATAGAACTAAAACTTATAGATTTGTTTGAAAGTATAAAAAAAGGAACAATTCCATCATTTGGAGTGATCGACATTGAAAGTCTTGAATCTATTGCAATTCAAGGCGAAATAATTGGGCAAGGCATACAGAAGAACAAATACAAAAAAACAGAAAAAGAATTAAGGGTGTTTGGTATTATTATTCAAACAAAGAAAAATAGATACAGATTGAATCAAATCAATATTAATAAAATTTGTAGCATATATGATTTGCAAACAGTTAATGAGGTTGATTTATTTAAAGGATGTACCTTACCTAAGGTTGATTTTATAGGTAAAAATATTCAGGATTGGGTAGATAAATCAATATTTAAAACACAAGAAAAGACATCGGATAGTTGGGCTGAAGGTATAGTGGTATCAGTTTTAGAAAATACAACTGGGCATATAAAAGATAGCTTTAAGGTTATAAACCCACAGTTTTTGTTAAAATATGAAGGTGAAGAACCAGAAATTTAAAAAAGGAATAACAAACGAAAATAAAAGATATAAATTGGAGTGCAGGTTTTGGTAGTACGGATTTGAGTTCCATGCACTGTTTATTCTCGTGGGGAGTAGAATTAGGGTTAATTAAAAGTAAGGCAAGTCATCCTTTAGATGTATTACAATATTTAAGTAATTATTTTTCAAAACATAAGAATAAGTTTTATGCTTGGAAATCAAAAGTAGGTTGGAATGGTGGTTGGGCTTATATTTATCAAGAACCTGAAAAAAAGAAGTGTAAATAATATCCATAAGAATAAGGAACTATTAGCATTATAACTATTAATTTGCCTAATTAGTTATAATTTCTGTTATATATTACAGTTAGAAAAAACTGTAATACAATGAAAAGAGCGGTTGAAGTAAAATAACAGAAAAGAGAGGAATAAGAAAATGGCAAAAGTACAAGGATTTGAAGTTGTAAAAGAAGGATTATTGAATTTGAAAGATGTGTATCAGGTAATGTCTACTAATCAAGGTGTGCAAGAAATCGGACAATTTGTAATTCCGAAAGTTGGGGAGATATTTACGAGCATGAATGCTATGGATCAGTCTGAATTTAACAAATCATTAATGGCTGGTGAACTTAGAGTATTAATTGAAGAAGGAGCAGTAAGACCAGTAGAAATTGAAGCTTCACAGACTAATTTACCAGAATTTAACAGCCGAAACGAAAAAGATTTATCCAATATGTCAATAGAAGAATTAGAAAAGATGTTAGAAGCAAAGAAGAAGCAATCACTTATTACAAAAATAATGCAATCTGAAATAAAACAAGAAGAAAACAAAGTCTCAGAACTTGACACTCCTGTGGAAGCTAAAAAAGAATCGATTCCTTCTGAAAAAGAAATCGAAAATTTCAAAAAAGAATATGATACAGAAGACAACAAAACAGATAACAAAGAAGTTGATAAAGGAATATCTTTAACTGATTATTTTGCTATGACACACCAATCGAGAATGTCTTTTATATCTAAAACGACTGATAAACAGTTATTAAAAGAAATATCAGATTCTGCCGAAGAAAATTCAATGTTAAAGAAAAGAGCAGTTGAAAGACTTACTAAACTTTCGTAAATATAAAAACAAATAATAATAAATAAAAGACCTGTGTATTAATTGCAGGTCTTTTGTTATGTCTTGACAAATACATTGTAATTTGATATAATATAGGCACTTTAAGAAGTAAAGGACTAAAAATGAAAAACTATTCAAACTTTGAAGCGGAAATTTGCGGGACAAACTATAAATTTAAAAAAAATCATAAAGAAGATATCCCTGAAGATAAGTTCATTGAAGAGGGATTTACAAACAATTTAATAATTAATAAAGAAGATGTTTCTCCTAATGTATGGAAAAGGTATAAAGTATTAAAAAGGGATAATTTCGTTTGCCAACATTGTGGTGCTAAAGCAGACAGATATTTCAAATTGGTTAACGGAATAAACAATAAATCTTTCTATGTTTATTTTACAATAGACAAACAAACAAGGAAAGTATTTACTGTTGATCATAAAATCCCTAAAAGTTATAAAGGGGATAAAGCGATATTATCTATAATTGGCAATTATCAAACATTATGTAGAACTTGTAATATCCTAAAAGGTAAAAAAATGCCAATAAACAAAGAAATCATAAAAGGCAATGAAGAAATATGCTCAACTAAATGGGCTAGAATAAAATCTCATTTAGTTGCTATTATAAAAGAAATCTTCTAAGGAGAACATCATGGACTTAATTTGCAAGATGTCAGAATTGTCGGAAACCCAACTAAAGATGTTATGTGGCAGATACCATATTTATTATGGTAAAAAAGATACAAAAGAAGAAATTGTCAGAAAAATCATAGGAAATTTATCGTTATTGCCTACTGATTTTATACAATCGCTTAAAGGTTAGATATGATAGAAATTAAAAATCTGAAAAAAGAAAAGCCAAAAGAAGAATGGGATATTTTTATTACGAATCCCCCATTTAATGGTAATAAAAAATTTTTCAGAAGAGCAATAGAATTAGAGAAACCTTTTGCAATACTTTGCAGATTGGAGCATTTGGGGGGGGGTAGAAGCTTATGAATTATTTAAAGATTTGGATATTAAAATTATTATTCCAAAGAAAAGAATTAATTACATAACTCCAAAGATGATGGCTGGGAAAAAAGTTGGAGGTAGCCCATTCCACTCTGTGTGGATAACAAAAGGATTTAATTTGCCAAAACAGATAAATTATATAGGAGTTTGATATGATACCAGAGCCATTGGTGCAGGGATATAAACAATCAGATGAAGAGTATGTGGAATACCTTGAAGAGTTCGAAAGGGGAATACAAAGGCAATTAAAAATCCAATCGATATTTTTAATAGTTGGCTGTATTTGTTTTGCCATAACATTGATATGGGTTTTTATTTTAGTTATTAGTAGATAAATTAAAAAAATATGTTTGGTAATAAAAGGAGAAGATAATGATTAATATTAAAGGCAAATTAGAATTTGGTAATAAAGAACAAATTAGAATGATAAAAGAAGAACAACAAAGGGAAGAATATTCTTTTTGGGCTATTAAGATAATTGATAATTATGGATATGTTACAGAAGTACAGACAGAATTAGTTTATGAAAATGAAGAACAAGCAATAG
>JBAYZJ010000034.1:0-11472 GCA_041672565.1 Endomicrobiaceae bacterium | reverse complement strand
AACCTTGCAGAAGGTTTAATGTTATACGGTTTACCTGTATATTCTTGCCGAGACTGAGTTTATTATTAGCCTTTATTTTTTGCTTCTCATTCTCGTGAGAAGCTTTTTTTATTTATATTATGAAAAAAAATTTGGAAATTACGACGCATATAGGTTGTAAAGTTCTTTGTAAATATTGCCCTCAAAGCAAGATTGTAGAAGCATACGGAAAATTAAAATCTAAAAACGTTATGACTTTATCTGATTTTAAAAAGATATTATCAAACGTTGACAATAAGGATACGAAACTTATTTTCGCGGGTTTTTCAGAATGTTTTTTAAATAAAGATTCTGTTGATATGATAATACATGCTTGGAGACAGGGTTTTAAAATTGATATTTTTACAACGACAGTCGGTCTTACAAAAACTAAAATTTTAAAAATGAAAAATGCCGGCGTTTGTTTTTATGCCGCGGCTTTTCATCTTTTTAAATCTGACAGATTTTTTAACAAAGATAAATTCTATAAAATTGCGAAATTTTTTCAGGATAATATAGAAACTAGAGTTTTTAAAATAGTTGAAGTCAGAAAAATAGTTTCAAGAGCCGGTGCGTTGTTTAAAATATCTGGAAAAAACGGCAAAATTATTTGTTTAAATAATTTTGTTTATCAAAATGTTGTATTGCCTAACGGTGATTTGGTCCTTTGTTGTAATGATTTTGCTTTAAAGCATAAATTGGGTAATTTATTTGAAGATAAATATTCTTCTAATAAATTGGAAAATGAAAGAAAAAAGATATTAGATTTAATGAAAGTTGAAAAATCAGATATAGCCTGCAGATTTTGCGAAATGGCCGTATCAGATGATAAAAACAATAAGATACGTTTCGGTACAAATAAAGATTTTTTAAAAGATGATTTAAGAAATATAAAAAGAGCAGCAGCCGTAAATAAATTGAAACATAAAATAAAAGAGAAAATAAAGAAGGAGAATATATAAAATGCCAAATAAAAAGAATCAAACGGAAGTGCAGAACTTAACAGACAAGTTTAAAGCTATGAAGGGTATGATAATGACCGAATATCACGGTCTTTCCGTCAGTGAAATTTCAGCGTTGAGATCGGAACTCAGGAAATGCGGATGCGAATATTTGGTAGTTAAGAATACTTTGGGAAAAATTGCTCTTAAAGAAGTAGGTTTGGAAAAAATTGATCCTTATTTTGAAGGGCCTACGGCAATTGTTCTTGAAGATGCGGATCCTGTCGCTCCTGCAAAAGTTGTTGCTGAATTTGCAAAAAAATATGAAAAATTTGTAATAAAAGCAGGTTTGTTAGACGGTAAAATTTTGGGAACGGCGGAAATATCTTCTTTAGCATCGCTTCCTTCAAAAGAAGTCCTTATTGCTAAGATGCTAGGAAGTATGAAGTCTCCTATTTCCGGATTTGTTAATGTTTTGCATGGAACAACCAGAAATTTGGTATGTGTTTTAAGTGCTATTAAAGAACAAAAAGCAAATGCTTAAAAGATAAAAAATAATATAAAATTGGGGGAATTAGTAAAATGGCAATGACAAAAGATCAATTAATTGAAGAAATTTCATCTATGACGGTTTTGGAAATGGCAGAATTGGTAAAGGCTCTCGAAGAAAAATTCGGCGTTTCAGCAGCGGCACCTGTAGCAGTAGCAGCAGTAGCAGGCGGAGCAGCACCTGCTGCAGCAGCTGAAGAAAAAACCGAATTCAATGTTGTTCTTGCAAGCGCAGGCGCAAGCAAAATAAACGTAATCAAGGTTGTAAGAGAACTTACAGGCTTAGGATTAAAAGAAGCTAAGGATTTGGTAGACGGCGCTCCAAAAGCAGTAAAAGAAAACGTTTCTAAAGCAGAAGCTGAAGAAATGAAGAAGAAACTTACTGAAGCCGGCGCAACAGTTGAACTTAAGTAATAGTGATATTAAAAAGTTTAAAAATAGTTGTAAAATTAATCAAAATACTTGACAAAAGATAATTATTAAGTATAATAAATACTTAATTTTATCTTTTTGTCAAAATAAAAATAATGGATCTATAAGTAATGAAAAGAGTTAACTTTGGAAAAATAAGTTCACCGATTGATCCACCTTTACTGCTTGGCATGCAGAAAAATTCATTTGCAGATTTTTTACAGATGAATGTAGACCCTGAAAAGAGGAAATTTCAAGGTCTTGAAGGTGCTTTTAGAGATGTTTTCCCTCTGACAAATTCAGACGGGAGTTTAATTATGGAATATATCTCCTACAGCTTCGGAGAGCCGAAATATTCCGTAGAGGAATCTATTGCCAGAGACGAGACCTATTCTTCATCATTGAAAATAAAATTAAGATTGCTTCATAAAAAGGAAGACGGAAAAGTTAAAGAACTTTCAGAACAGGAAGTTTATTTCGGCGATATTCCTCTTATGACAGAAACCGCTACGTTTGTTATTAACGGCGCGGAAAGAGTCGTTGTAAGCCAGATTCATCGTTCTCCGGGAGTAATTTTCGAAGAAGACGAAGAAAAAAAGGTTACTGTTTTCGGTAAGCCTTTGTATTTTGCAAGAATTATCCCTTACAGAGGAGCATGGGTTGAATTTGAATTTGACCAGAATGGTCTTTTGTATGTTAGAATAGACAGAAAAAGAAAAATATTGGCTACAACGCTTTTGAGAGCGATAGGCTTTGAAAATGATAACGATATTTTAAATCTTTTTAAGGAAACAAAAGAAGTGTCTTTGGATACTCCTGCTTCAGCTTTGGCAAATGAATGTTTAGCAGATGATATCTATGATAAATCTACGGGAGAAGTCCTTTTTGATGCCGGCAAAGAATTAACCGAAAATGTTATCGAAAAAATGAAGGCCAAAGGTTTAACTTCCGTTGTAGTTCTTAAAGACTCAACAATTTTGCTTACATTAAAGAAAGACACAATTAAAACGCAGAAAGAAGCCGTAAACCATATTTATAAAGTATTAAAAACTCAGGAATTTATAGTTCAGGAAAGAGCTCAGGGCTTTTTGGACGAATTGTTGTTTAAATCAGTAAGAAGATATGATTTTACTGCAATCGGAAGATATAAAATTTTAAAGAAGCTGGGGCCTATTTATAAATTCTTTAAGAATAATTTTAATTTGGTAATTCCTGCAGAAAATAAAAGAACCGTTGCAAGAGAAGATATTGTTGCAACTATAAAATATCTTTTGATGATTTATAACGGAGAAACGGAATTTGTTGAGAATAACGAAAAAATAAAATTAGGCTTGGACGATATTGACCATTTAGGCAACAGAAGAGTAAGATCTGTCGGCGAATTGCTTGAAAATCAGGTAAGAATCGGGCTTGTTCAGATGGCTAGACTTGTAAAAGAGTATATGAATAACCAGGATAAAGCGACAGTTACTCCTAGATCTCTTATCAATATTACTCCTTTTATAGCCCAGATAAGGAAGTTTTTCGGAACTTCACAGCTTTCTCAATTTATGGATCAGATTAATCCGTTATCCGAACTTACGCATAAAAGAAGACTTTCTGCGTTAGGCCCTGGAGGTCTTAACAGAAAGAGAGCGGGATTTGAAGTCAGAGATGTGCATTATACTCATTACGGAAGAGTATGTCCTATTGAAACTCCTGAAGGACCGAACATCGGTCTTATAACTTCATTATCCGCTTATGCAAGAGTCAATCAATACGGTTTAATTGAAACACCTTATAAAAAAGTTGAAAATGGAAAAGTTACAAATAAAATTGATTATATGACTGCAGATACGGAAGATGATTTCTTCGTAGCGGCGGCAAATACTCCTTTAAGCGAAAACGGGAAATTTGCGTCAGATATGGTACAGGGAAGACATTGGGATGATTTTTTGTTTAAATCTCCTGAGAAAGTTGATTATATGGATATTTCGCCTATGCAGGTTATTTCTGTTTCTGCCGGCCTTATCCCTTTTCTTGAACACGACGATGCAAACCGTGCTCTTATGGGTTGTAACATGCAAAGACAAGCGGTTCCTCTGTTGGTTACGGAACAACCTGTAGTTTGTACGGGCGTTGAAGATAAAGTAGCAAGAGATTCTGGTGTTGTCGTATTGTCTAAAATAGACGGAGAAGTTGTTTCCGTTTCTTCGGATGAAATTATAGTCTGGAGTGAAAAGAACGGAATCAGAGAACACAGATTAAGCAAATATTTAAGATCCAACCAAGATACGTGCATAAATCATATTCCGATAGTTAAAGTCGGAGATAAAGTTAAGAAAGGCGATATTATCGCTGACGGTCAGGCGACAAAGAACGGACAGTTGTCTTTGGGGCAGAACCTCCTTATAGCATTTATGCCTTGGGACGGATATAATTTCGAAGATGCTATTCTTTTATCGGAGAAATTAGTTCATGATGATAAATTTACGTCAGTTCATATAAGAGAGTTTGAAACCGAAGCGAGAGAGACTAAAGGAAGACCTGAAGAAATAACGAAGGATATTCCTAACGTCGGCGCTGAAGATCTATTAAATCTTGACGAAGACGGCGTTATCAGAGTAGGCGCAACAGTTCAGAGGGGAGATATTCTTGTAGGTAAAACTGCGCCTAAAGGCGAACAACAGACAACTCCGGAAGAAAGACTTTTGAGAGTATTGTTCGGTAAAAAAGCGGAAGATGTGCAGGATGTTTCTTTAAGAGTTGACCCGGGAACTGCAGGCAAGGTTTTAGGCGTCAGAACTTTTGTAAGAAGAGAAAAACTTTCCGAAAAAGAAATTAAGAAGAGACAGGAAGAAGTAACGTCATTATATAAATCCGCAAAATCCAGACTGGAAAAAGAAAAGAAAGAACTTTTTGAAAATGCAAATAAATCCGAAAAGAAGAAAATTGAAGATTTATATCAGGCGAAAGAAGATATTCTGAAAAAAAATTACGAAAAAGACAAAGAAAGATTTAAAAAAGGCGATGAGTTGCCTGTATCTGTCAACAAAATCGTAAAAGTTTACATAGCTGCAAAATTAAAAGTTCAGGTCGGGGATAAATTGGCCGGAAGACACGGTAACAAAGGCATAGTATCAAGAATACTTCCTGTCGAAGATATGCCGAGACTTCCTGACGGAACGCCTGTAGACTGCGTTCTTTCTCCGCTTGCCATTCCGTCCCGTATGAATGTAGGACAGCTTTTGGAATCTATGTTGGGATGGGCAGGAAAGGTGCTGAATACGCAAATGGTTACGCCTGTGTTTGACGGCGCAAGCGAAGAGCAGGTTAAAGAACAAATCAGAAAAGCAAAAGATATGCTTGTAGAGCAAAAGAAACAGGAATTTGAAAAGAGAGGAATGAAAGGAGAAGAACTTTCAAAGGCTCTTAAGGATTACAGACTTAACTATTTGCCTACGGATGATTGCAAAATTACTTTATATGACGGCAGAACCGGCGAAGCTTTTATGGAAAAAGTGACGATAGGCGTCATGTATATGTTAAAGCTTAATCATCTTGTCGAAGATAAAATGCATGCAAGATCGACAGGTCCTTATTCTCTTATCACAAGACAGCCTCTCGGCGGAAAAGCCCAGTTTGGAGGTCAGAGATTTGGAGAAATGGAAGTTTGGGCTGTTCAGGCATACGGAGCGGCTCATGTTTTACAGGAATTTTTAACCGTTAAATCTGATGATGTTGACGGCAGAGTAAAAATGTATGATTCTATTATCAAAGGCGAGCCTATATCGGAGCCCGGAATACCGGAATCATTTAAAGTGCTTGTAAACGAACTTAAAGCTTTGGGATTGAATGTAGATCTTCTGAAAGAGAATGTCAGCAGCAGTACTGAAGAACAAAAATAATATAGAAGGGCAACTATAAATGAGTATAAAAAATTTAAAAAATTCAAAGAAAAAGCAGCATAATCTAAATTTCGTAGATTTTGATGCCGTAAAATTAACGGTTGCAAGTCCGGAAGATATAAGATCTTGGTCTTACGGCGAGGTTAAAAAGCCTGAGACAATCAACTACAGAACTTTTAAGCCTGAAAGAGACGGTTTGTTTTGCGACGGTATTTTCGGACCGACAAAAGACTGGGAATGTCATTGCGGCAAATATAAATACATCAAGCATAAAGGGACAATCTGCGACAGATGCGGAGTTGAGGTTACCGAAGCTAAAGTCAGAAGAGAAAGATTCGGGCATATTGATTTGGCAGTGCCGGTTGCTCATCCTTGGTTTTTAAAGAAACCGCCTTCAAGAATTGGTATTTTGCTGAATATGAAAATATCAGATCTTGAAAAGGTTATTTATTATACGAAATATGTTGTTACCAACACGTTAACCGATTCTTCAAAAACAGTTCCTTTTTTGCATAAAGGCGCTTTGCTTAAAGAAGAAGAATATAATTTGTTTCATTACGGAATGAACAGCGCCGTAGTAAAAGAAGAACTGAAAAATGTTTTTGACGGTATAGTTATTGAAGAATTTGCATTCAGCGATGACGAAAAAGAATTAAAAAAACAGTTGGATAAACTTGTTAAAACTATGGCGGATTACGGAGTGCAGAAAAAAGCCGACGTAGTTAAGCAAATTTCTGAAAATATACTTGAAAAAGGCTGTAAATATTTGAAGTGTTATTTTAAACCTCATTCAATATATTTCTATGACGTTGAAGGTTCCCAAAAATCAGAACTCAAAAAAATATTATCGTCTGCTTTTGAAAAGACTCCGGAAGTTTCAATAACAGAGCCTGATAAAAAAGTAAGAGTTGAATTTTTTGATTTGGAAAAAGAAAAAATATTCAACGAATTGAGAAAGAATTCCGAAGGATTAAAACCTTTTGACGGTAAACTTAAAGTTGAAATATTCAGAATGGAAATGCCTATACTTAAGACATTTTCAAAACCGGAAGCTCCTATTTTGCTTGAAGAAAGCGATGTCAAAAAGTTCCAGACGGGTTTCGGAGATTTTCTGAAAGTTGATATCGGCGCATCAGCCGTAAGAAAGCTTTTGGAAGAATTTAATTTGGAAGAAGAACAAAAAAATATACAGCTTGAAATATCAAAAATAAATTCGGATGCGGAAAGAGCAAGACTTATAAGAAGACTCAGAGTTGTCGAAGGATTTAAAAATTCAGGGACAAGGCCTGAATGGATGATTCTTACCGTATTGCCTGTAATCCCGCCGGATTTAAGACCTTTGGTTGCTCTTGAGGGCGGAAGGTTTGCAGCATCTGATTTAAACGATTTATACAGAAGAATCATTAACAGAAACAACAGATTAAGACATATAGAACAGCTTAAAGCTCCTACTGTAATGATTAACAATGAAAAGAGATTGCTTCAGGAAGCAGTAGACGCTTTGATAGACAATGATTCTATGTCAAGACCTGTAACAGGTGCAGGAAACAGAGTCTTAAAATCTTTATCAGACACATTAAAAGGAAAACAGGGAAGATTCAGACAGAATTTGCTCGGTAAAAGAGTTGACTATTCCGGCAGAAGCGTTATTGTTGTCGGTCCTTCTCTTAAACTTAATCAATGCGGAATTCCTAAAGAAATGGCGTTGGAATTATTTAAGCCGTTTATTATAAGAGAACTTATTAATCAGGAAGGCGCAACATTAAAGTCTGCAAGAAGAATATTGGAAAGAGGAGATGTTAAGGTTTGGAGTATACTTGAAAAAGTTACAAAAGACCATCCGGTATTATTAAACAGAGCTCCTACTCTTCACAGACTCGGTATTCAGGCTTTTGAACCTGTATTGGTTGAAGGAAAATCAATACAATTGCATCCGTTGACATGTACGGCTTTCAATGCGGACTTTGACGGTGACCAAATGGCCGTTCATGTTCCTATTTCTATAGAAGCCCAGCTTGAAGCAAAAATGCTTATGATGACAACAAAGAATATTCTTTCTCCGTCATCAGGAAAGCCTATCACCGTTCCGGGACAGGATATCGTTTTGGGAAGCTGTTTTATGACAAAAGAAAAGCACGGCGTTAAAGGTGAAGGCAGTGTTTTATCGGGTGTTGCTGAAGTTATAAGCGCTTACCAACAGAACGAAATTGATTTACATGCAAGAATTAAAGTTGCGGGTATAACGACTTTAAGAGATCCTAAACTTAAAGACAATGAACAAAAAAATATAGCAAAATGGAAAAATAATAAAGACGAAAAACCTAATTACACTACGGTAGGAAGAGTTATATTTAACGAACACTTGCCGAAGAATGAAGACGGGTCTTATTCTTTAGGTTATGTAAACAGACCTATGAACAAGAAGGAACTTGTAAACATCGTAGATACCTGCTTCAAAAAATTAGGTCAGTATAAAACTATTATTTTGTTGGATGAAATCAAGAAACTCGGATATAAATATGCAACGCTTGCAGGCGTATCGATTTCTATTGACGCTATGAAAATTCCGCCTAAAAAAAATGTTTTAGTCAAGGAAGCAAAAGCAAAAATCAAGGAAATTGAAAAACAGGCGAAACTCGGTCTTATTACTGAAAGCGAAAGATACAACAAAATCATAGATATCTGGACAAAAGTTACTGATGAAGTCGCAGATATAATGTTTGATGAAATGAAAAAAGACGAGATGGAAGATTTTAAAGAAAATACAAACAGATTTAACTCAATATTCATGATGGCTGATTCAGGCGCGAGAGGTTCCAGACAGCAGGTAAGACAGCTTGCAGGTATGAGAGGTCTTATGGCAAAACCTCAGAAGAAACTTTCCGGAGGTATCGGAGAAATTCTTGAAACGCCTATTATTTCAAACTTCAGGGAAGGTTTGTCGGTTTTGGAATACTTCTTGTCTACTCACGGCGGAAGAAAAGGTCTTTCGGATACTGCTTTGAAGACCGCGGAAGCCGGGTATTTGACAAGAAAGCTTGTCGATGTTTCTCATGACGTTGTTGTTACTGAACATGATTGTAAAACGCCTAACGGCGTATTTATCGGTAACTTACAATCAGGCGATGAAGTTATCGAAAAAATAGACGAAAGAATCATCGGAAGAGTCGCTCTTGATAACGTTGTCGGTATTATTCAGGACGGCGATGATATTAAAGAAGAACTTATAGTAAAAAGAGGCGAAATGATAACTGCGGAGAATGCGCAAAAGCTTCTCGATGCAGGTATTGATAAAATAGGTATAAGAAGCGTATTAACATGCGAAGCCGAACACGGCGTATGCGCAAAGTGTTACGGATTAAGTCCTGCTACCGGGAAATTGGCCGAAGTCGGTGAAGCTGTCGGTGTCGTTGCAGCCCAGTCTATCGGCGAGCCTGGAACGCAGCTTACTCTTAGAACATTCCACATCGGCGGAGCTGCAAGCAGACTTGTACAGAAATCTGAAATTTATGCCGAGAAAGACGGAACTGCCGATTTTTACAATTTAAGATCCATTAAAAACAGAAACGGCGAAACTTTGGTAGTAAGCAGAAATACTGAACTTGTATTTACGGAAAATTCTCCGAGAAGAAGACAGGTATATAAAATTCCTTACGGAGCCGTAATAGAAGTTAAAGACGGTCAGGAAGTTAAATTAAAAGAAGATAAAAAACATATTCTTCTTGTTAAATGGGATCCTCATTCAAAATCTATTATTTCCGAGTATGAAGGCAAGCTTAAATTTGTAGATATAAAAGAAGGTATAACTCTGCAAAAAGAAAAGTCTAAAATTACCGGTCAGATTGAAAGAATTATTATAGAAGACAGAACGAGAAAGCATAAACCTAAATTTGTTATAGAAAAAGACGGAAAAACAGTTGTAGAATATCCGTTGCCGGTAGGTACGACGCTTGTCGTTAAGAACAGCGAAGATATTAAAGTCGGTGATATTTTGGCTAAAATTCCTCAGGAATTTTCAAAATCAAAAGATATTACCGGAGGTCTTCCTAGAGTTGCAGAATTGTTTGAAGGCAGAAAGCCTAAGAATGTTTCCGTAATATCCGAAATTGACGGTATAGTAAAATTCGGAGAAGCTACAAAGAAAGGCGCATTGAAAGTTAAGATTGTTGATCCTGATACAAAGATGGAAAAAGAATATACCGTTCCTCTCGGAAGACATTTGGTTGTTTACGAAGGGGATAAAGTTGAAGCAGGAGAAGCTTTATCTGACGGCGCGGTAAATCCTCACGATATTCTTAAAGTAAAAGGGCCTAAAGTCGTTCAGGAATACCTTGTAAACGAGATACAGCAGGTTTACAGACTTCAGGGTGTTGCTATAAACGATAAACATATAGAAGTTGTCGTAAGGCAGATGCTTTCCAATGTGAGAATTGTTGAAGCCGGCGACAGTAAATTTTTAAGCGGTGAAATTATTTCAAGATATAAATATGAAAAAGAAAGAAAGGTCATAAAAGGAAAAGGCGGGAAGGTTCCTGTTGCCCATCCTGTTCTTTTAGGTATAACAAAAGCGGCTCTTTCATCCGATTCGTTTATATCTGCCGCAAGCTTCCAGGAAACTACAAGAATTTTGACTGAAGCGGCGGTGTCCGGACAAATAGATACGCTTAGAGGTTTGAAAGAAAATGTGGCGATAGGTCATTTGATACCTGCTGGTACAGGACTTAAGCCGATAGTTGACAAAAAATAAATAAATATAGTTTGAGGGAAGAACAATGCCAACAATTAATCAGTTGATTACAGACGGAAGAAAAAAAGTTATACAAAAGACGAAATCTCCTGCTTTAAAAAGCTGCCCGCAGAGAAGAGGAGTATGTACAAGAGTTTATACGACGACTCCAAAAAAACCTAATTCGGCTTTGAGAAAAGTCGCAAGGGTAAAATTGACATCAGGTTATGAAGTAACTTCATATATACCGGGCGTAGGACATAACTTACAGGAGCATTCAATTGTTCTTATAAGAGGCGGAAGAGTAAAAGATCTTCCTGGCGTAAGATATCATATCGTCAGAGGAAGTCTTGATTCAACCGGAGTAGACGGAAGAAAACAATCAAGAAGCAAATACGGCGCAAAAAGAGCTAAAGCAGCAGCGGCGAAAAAATAATATAAAAAAGTAAGAGGAAGAAAATATGCCACGTAAAGCATTAAAGCCAAGAGAAAAAAGAGGTATGCCAAAAGGAGATTCTGTTTATAATTCTGTTTTATTAGCAAGAGTTATAAATAAATTAGACCACAGCGGCAAGAAAAGCACAGCAGAAAGAATAATTTATAAAGCATTTGATATAATAAAAGAGAAAATGGGTGAAGATCCTCTAGTTGTTTTTAACAGAGCTATTGAGAACGCAAGACCGTTGCTTGAAGTCAGGCCAAGAAGAGTCGGCGGAGCAACATATCAGGTTCCTATGGAAGTTCCTTTAGTAAGATCAACAACATTGGCAATGAACTGGATAATGGATACAGCAAGAGCTAAGACCGGCAGACCGATGTCTGAAAAACTTGCACAGGAACTTATGGATGCCAGCAAGAAAGAAGGTTCTGTTATGAAGAAGAGGGAAGATACTCATAAGATGGCGGAAGCTAATAAGGCTTTTGCTCATTATAAGTGGTA